>JAQTPO010000077.1 GCA_028712845.1 Dehalococcoidales bacterium
AAAGTATCGGATACGTCAGAAAATCCGACCGTTAAAACGGGAAACCGCTACCTTCATTGGGTACAAGCAGCCTCGTTCTTCTATTGGAAAAGTTACAGTCCTGATACGACTTTCCCCGGCGGGGTGCTGGCTTATCCTTTCGAATGTGATGGCTATCAGCTTCCTGCCGAACAACACGATGTGAATTTCAAGTACACTGCAGGAAAATAAAAAGGATGTCGTAACTGTGCAGCATACAGTCGAGAAAAGCAAATCAAAGGTCTTTACCCCAGGTAAAATCGGTAATCTGGAACTCCGCAACCGTACTGTCAGGTCCGGTTGTTTTGAGGGTATGTGTTACAATGCCACACCGGGCGATGCGTTAATCGAGCATCACAGAAAAGTCGCCGCCGGCGGCATCGGCATGACCACCGTGGCATATTGCGCCGCATCCAGGGACGGAGTGGCATTCGGACATGAGATGTGGATGCGTGAAGAAATTATCCCTATACTGAAACGCCTCACGGACGCCATCCATAAAGAGGGCGCTGCCGCATCGATCCAGATAGGGCACTGTGGCTTCTTTGCAAACAGGTCTGCAATCGGCAAAACTCCCATCGGACCTTCACGCAAGCTCTGTTTATTCCGGTACAGTATTTGCCGAGCTATGGACGGGGAAGATATAAAGCGAGTGCGTGAGGACTTCGGCAAGACTGCTCAAATGGCTATCAGGGCAGGGTTCGACGCCATCGAAATCCATGCCGGACACGGCTATCTCCTGAGCCAGTTCCTCTCTCCCTGGACTAATAGCCGTAAAGACCAATACGGCGGCTCTCTGGAAAACCGCCTGCGCTTCCCTGCCTCCGTAATTAAACATGTTAGAGAAATCGTCGGTCCGGGCTACCCTCTACTGATAAAAATGAATTGTGAGGACGGTTTCAAAGGCGGATTAAACATCGATGAAGCAGTACAGGTAGCAAAAAGGTTCGAAGCGGAAGGCGCCAGCATGCTCGTACCGAGTTGCGGATTTACCGCCAGGACTTCTTTCTACATGATGCGTGGACAGGTTCCCATACTGGACTATGTTAAATCGGAAAAGAACCCGGTTACCAAGATAGGGATGGCACTGTTCGGTCGTTTAATTGTAAAGGAATTCCCGTATAAAGCGCTTTTCTTATTTGACCAGGCAAAGCGTATTAAAGATGCCGTCAAAATCCCCGTAGCCTGCATCGGCGGAGTCTGCTCGCTTGCTGATATGGACAAAGCTATGCAGGAAGGCTTCGAGTTCGTGCAGATTGGCCGCGCCACCATCAGAGACCCGGATGTAATCAGGAAAATGCAATCGGGCGAGATAACCGAAGTGGACTGCGACCATTGCAATAGATGTGTCGCCGCCATGGCAGCACAAGGCGTAACGTGTGTATCTGAAAACATGTCAATAATTTTTACGAAGACATAGCAGGTATATAAAACCGCCTGAATAGGAGGCTAATCATGATGCAGAGATTGATAAAAAAAAGGTCCCGCAAGGCAGGACTTCCTCCTGGTACCCTCGTTCATGTAGGAGAAAGGAAAGCTGAAAAGGTTAAGATTACGATTCTTGACTACGATGAGGTACAGTTTGAGGAAAAGGAAGCAAAGACTATCGAGGAAAGCTTTCCTTTCAAAGACAAGCCAACCGTTACCTGGATCAACATAGATGGTCTTCACGAGGTGGAGATTATAGAGAAGCTTGGTAGCCACTTTGGACTGCATCCCCTCCTGTTAGAAGACGTCTTAAATACAGACCAACGTCCCAAAATGGAGGATTATGGGGATTATATCTTTGTTGTTCTGAAAATGCTCTACTTCGGTGAGAATAAAGACGAAATAGAGGCAGAACAGGTCAGTTTAATCCTCGGTTCGAATTTCGTTATTTCCTTTCAAGAGCGTGAAGGGGATGTTTTTAACCTATTAAGAGACAGAATTCGGAAGAATAAAGGACGGGTTAGAAAGACAGGAGCTGATTACCTTGCCTATGCTTTGTTAGATGCTATCGTCGATAACTACTTCCTGATTCTGGAAAATGTCGGCGAAAAGATAGAAGATACCGAACAACAACTGACAACAAATCCCTCCCCGGAAACGTTACAGTATATCCGAGAACTAAAGAACGAAATGATATTTTTGAGGAAGTCTATTTGGCCTTTAAGGGAACTGATTAGTGGCTTGGAAAGGGGTGAATCGGCACTTATCCATGAATCTACCGATGCGTATCTCCGGGATGTCTATGACCATACAATCCAGATTATTGATACCGTGGAGAGTTATCGAGATATGATATCCGGCATGGTTGACATTTACCTATCAAGCATAAGCAATAAGATGAACGCAGTAATGAAAGTGCTGACTATTTTCGCTTCTATATTCATACCGCTTACTTTTTTTGCCGGTGTTTATGGCATGAATTTTAATTACTTGCCGGAATTGGAGTGGCACTGGGGTTATTTTGGATTCTGGGGTGTGGTTATTCTTGTGGGTGGCTCGATGGTATTCTATTTCAGAAGAAAAAAGTGGCTATGAGGTATTTTTAAGAGATTTCCACTTTACCTTGTATGTCAGGTTTAAACAGTAACTTTAGAAGGTTGGTATCAAAAATAAGAAGCTTTCCTATGTTATCGGCACACAATACTGACTTTTGTGCATTCTCTCTGCAATCTAACAGCAGCTCATTTTGTGGTATCAATTTGTAATGAGAAGAAGACCTTTCCATTCGTAATTCCATGTTGACATCCCTATCTAGACATGCAGGTGTACAGTCTTGAGTATTGAAAAACCGGTGGTGACGTTATGACCTTACCCCGTGGGTATCCAGCACAGTAACGCACGCACGCACGCATTGACATTTGCGGTTGAGTGGTGTATAAATAATCTACTCTTATATGATGAAGACAGGAGACGATATGTTCAGAAAAATTTTCTCCGTTATGATTTCCATGATTTTCATTTTTAGTTTTGTGCTGATTCCAGCAAAGCCGGTGACGGCGCAAGTTCCGGGAGCGAACCTGCAGGAAATGGCTGGGAATGCCGATACCATTGTGGTGGGGAAAGTCATCAATCTGAGCAGTCAGTGGAATGCGGCACACACCCGCATTTCAACAGCGGTTGCCATTACAGTAGAGGAAACAATCAAAGGTGCCTATAGAAACACCGTGAATGTTACCGTACAAGGAGGCACGGTTGATAGTATTACAGAGTGGGTTTCCGATGCGCCGGTGTTTTATGATGGCGAACGGACAGTTGTTTTTCTCAAGCAGTTAACCAGAAACACCTACCAGGTCTACGGACAGGTGCAGGGCAAGTTTACGGTGGAAGACGGGAAAGTGGATGGCATGCCTCTGGCAGAATTCAAAGAGCAGGTAACTACTCTATCAAAGGGACTGCCGGTGAAAACGACCGATGATATATGGGAACCGTCCGGCCAGCCTTTTAAACTGCCGGACACAATACAACTAACAACAACTCCCATAGTAGAGGATAAATCCGCTACTACTAAAGCCGGCTGGACAACTGTTATGTCAGAAAGCTTTGAAGGCACTTTCCCGCCGACAAACTGGGCGAGGGCTACCAGTATCTCAGGCTCTCCAACATGGGGGCAAACCAGCTACACCGCCGCATCAGGTTCTTATAGTGCCTGGTGTTCCGGAACTGCCGGCAGCCCGGGGACTTACGCCAACAATATGTATGCGTGGCTGGTCTATGGACCAGTAAACCTTTCCGATGCTACTGCCGGGACTTTTAGTTTTTCACCATGGGTACAAACGGCAACCGGCGACAGTTTGAGATATTCAGCGTCTATTAATGGAAATAATTTCTATGGTTACACTTATGGCGGTGCTCAAAGTTCTTGGCAGTCAAGGAATATAGACCTCACGAGCTGGGGGTCTCTGGGTAATCTGTGTGGTCAATCTCAGGTATGGTTTGCTTTTATCTTTGTCAGTGATGCTTCAACTACTGGTATCGGCGCATTTGTCGATGCAGTGCAACTGCAAAAATATACCGGCGTTAAACCGCAGGTCAGCACAATCAGCCCTTCTCAATCTTCAGCCGGTACAAACAGCCAGATTACCATATCGGGTAGTGGCTTTGGTACGACACATGGTTCGGTGGAATTTTTCTACAAGTCAGGGGAGTCATTTATTCCTGGTAATATCATCTCATGGTCGGATACCAGCATCGTCACCACTGTACCGGTGGGAGATGTGGATGGCTACCCGGCTTCAGCCAGTAGCGGTCCCATTTACGTGGTAAATAGCGATGACATTGCGTCATCCCCGGCATCTTTTACGGTAACCTTCTCTTATGGGGGAGTAAAATGGGCAGGTTCCAGCCCAACTATAAACTATTACATTAACCCGAATACTCCAGATTGTGATGGTGAGGAAATAGCAGTACAAAACGCGGCAGGTACGTGGACGGCAGTGACCGGCAAGAGCTTTGCTTTCCATTATGCAGGAGCTACCGCGGTTACTGCTGCGGGACACAACAGTATTAATGAAGTGATGTGGGTAAATTTAGGGAATGTAAGCACTCTGGCACATGCGGTGATGTGGGGAAGCGGTAATACTTTTACGGAAGTGGATATCGAGTTTAACGATTATTACAGCTGGAGTACAGCCGCAACCCCCGTTTCCGGGCAGTATGATGTTGAGAGCCTTGGTTTACATGAATTGGGTCACTGGCTATGCCTGCGTGATTTATATGGAAATATTACCGGATATCCGCAGGATGTGAATGAGGTGATGTACGGCTTTGGTTCCTCAGGTCAAGCGAAACGGACTCTGCATACCGATGATATTGCCGGAATAAGGTGGATATATCCTATATTGACTCCGTCAGCTACTACTATTGCTATTGCATCTTCAGCAAACCCCTCAACTTTTGGGCAGTCTGTGACCTTTACTGCCACTGTCAGTGTGGTACCACCGGCAACCGGCATACCAACCGGCGCGGTTACATTCAAGGACGGGACGACGACACTGGGCACCGGAACAGTCAATGGTTCAAGTCAGGCAACTTATACCACTTCTGCGCTTTCTGTAGGCAGTCATCCCATTAGTGCCGTCTATGGCGGGGATGCAAACTATGCTGCCAGCACCTCGTCAGTCCTTACACAAATAGTTAATCAGACTTTCACATTGTCTGTCACTATAGTGGGTAATGGCACTGTTACCAAGAACCCAGATCAGGAGACCTATGCAGAGAATGCGTCCGTCACTATTACTGCTACCCGTGCTGAAGGTTGGGTTTTCAGCCACTGGAGCGGGGATGCCAGCGGCACTGCCAGCACAGTAAACGTTACGATGAGCAGTAACAAAAGCATCACGGCTAACTTTGCCCTGCAGGGAGTCACTCTGATTGGGGCTATCAAGCAGAATCCTACCGCTTATCAAGGGCAAACCGTAAAAATCAGCGGGGTTTACCGCGGCTGGGAGAGCGGGTATGGCTCTCCTCCTGTAACACGGAGCGATTTTGTGGTTCTCGATGAAACCGGGGCTATCTATGTGACAGGAGCTTCAAGTCTGAGATACCCGGATGATTTAGGCAATGCCGCTCAAATTACCGGTACTGTCAGACTCAAGGATGGGCAGCCCTATATAGAAATACCAAGGCAAGGACGATATTAGGTAATATATAAGAGGAAACAGCCTGTTCTGCGCTTTACGGAATGGTCATGATGAAGATGGTTGATGTACTTTATCTTTATCAGTGTCTGCCTGTCTCATCTGCTCTTTGAGTTCATCCAGCCAGTTGGCGGATTTGACGTCACGTTCCAGCAAATACTTAAGGTAACTGCGGGTGATACTTTCCAGTTCACGGGATAACGGTACGTCTATTTTCAGCCGCCCGACCGCGTTAAAATCGTTCCCCTGGATAAACCGGAACACCTTGAGCGCATTGACCGAGATGGGACGGGCAAAGGGCTGATTCATACCGCACGCCGGGCATAGCGTGCCGCCGATACTGGCGCAAAATGAATTGGTGATTGGTTCCAGCGCCCGATGGCAGGCAACGCATTCCTGAAGTTGCGGGCGGTAGCCGGATGCCTCCAGCAAATGAATTTCAAAATAACGCAGGAGCAGTTCCCTGTTGTTTGACTGACACAGGCTCTGTAATGTTTCCAGCAACAAGTGAAATAAGCTCTCATCCTCAACGTGGTCGGCGGTGAACTGGTTGACCAGTTCAATCACATAAAGTCCGTAGGAAGTCAGCCAGAGGTCGGTTTTCAGCGGCAGAAAGCTATCGATGGTCTGACTGCCGGTAATGATATCCAAGTTCCGCCCTCTTGCCAGTGTGACCTGGCTGTGGGTTAGCAGTTCCAGATGTCCAGCCATTTTGCTCTTGGGACGGCGCACGCCCTTGGCAACCGCTTGAACCTTGCCCGAATCCGGCGTGTACAGGGTGAGAATTCTATCCGCCTCGCCCAGTTTGGTCTTTTTGATGATAACGGCTTCTGTCTGATAGCTTCTCGGTCTGGGCATTTTGTCAGCCTGTTTTTTCTGCGACGAATATCATTTCCGGTGAATCATCGGAGAATGCCGACCTGTCAAAGTTTCCGAATAATTCCACAACTCTAAATCCGCAAAGGCTAAGCAGATGCTCAACTTCGTACCTGTAAAAATAGCGCATCGGGAATGCCTGCACCAGCCTTTCTTCTCTGCCGTCAGGATGCTTCACGTAAAAAATGAGTTCGATGTCATTATATTGCTCGGCACGATGAAATGCTGCCGTACGGTTAGTGCGCCGGATAACACTGCCATCAGGTAGCTTGAGAGGCGGGTTAACCTCCATCTCCATTGAGTATTTCGAGTCAATCAAGCGCGGCAGGAAAGGATGGTAAACATCAAACACCAGTATTCCCTTTTTGTCAAGGTGTTTGTGAATACACCCCAGACAGGCTTTCTGCTCATCAACTGTGATGAGGTGCTGGAACGGACGGAATGGAATAGTCACCAGATTATATTCCTCACTGGTAGTGAAATTGGTCATATCGCCCTGTAGCAGGTAAACGTTTCTCCTGACTTCCCGGGGTAATCTGGCTACTTTTTCACGGCATTTTTTAAGCATATAAGGTGATATGTCCAGTCCGGTGATTTCACAACCCGCGAGCGCTGCAGGGACAAGTACACGACCGGTGCCACAACCAACCTCTAAAGTTTTTCTGCCAAGCCTTCTGGCGTAATCGATGAAAAACTCGATGTCTTTACGGTGAAGGTCGGCATATATAGCATCGTAGAATTCTGCCACGAATTCCCGGTCTTCATAACCGCCATATTTACTCACTAAACCCGCTCCCTGATTTCTTCAATGCTGGCATTCTACCTGCTGTACAGTGCATTGTCAAGAAAATTTCGTAGAAACAAACTGCTACTTAATAAACAATGCCAGACCGTTCGGGTTCCGGTAGCCGCGTTTCAAGAGGATGTCCCTTTCTTTCAGCAGACAGGCGCGGTTGTGGGCGACCGCTTTATCAAACTCGCCGTTCTGCCAAGCGTACATACAGAGAAGCCCCTTGTCGTTAAAAGGGTCGCCGTGAGTAGGAATTCCAAGTTCCCTGACAGCGTTGGCTTTGGATTCGAATCTCTCTTTCTGAAGCTCGCATTCAAAGGTAATGTTTCTACCAAGCTGACAGGTGAGGACATTCACCTCGAAAGAAATGTTGAAGGCATAAAATGGCTTTTCCAGCTTATCGATAATACCGGAGATTTTATCATTTAACTCACTGATTTCTTCTTTTTTCGTGACATATAGAATCTGTAAATATTGAGCATTGACGAGACCAAAAATTACCTGCTGTATGCCTTCATACTCTCGCCAATCGCCGGTATTGCGGTAGCGCCCGTTGAAATCGCCGATGGTTTCGATATCAATGATGGTGCCCTTAAAATTAGAGATGATGTCTTCCCTGTGTTCCTGTATCAAACCCGACTCCTGAAATCAGAATTTAACCACACTACAATAGATGTCTGCCTTCCAGCGCGCGCGTAAGCGTAGCATCATCAGCATATTCCAGCTCCGTGCCGAAAGGTAACCCACGCGCCAAACGCGTGATAACGATACCCAGCGGCGAAAAGAGCTGATTCAGATACATTGCGGTCTGTTCACCTTCAAGATTAGTGTTAGTTGCCAGAATTATTTCCTTAACGGTGCCGTTTTGAAGTCGGGCAGTTAATTCTCTGATTCGGACATCATTAGCGCCGATTCCTTCCGTGGGCGAGATAGCGCCATGCAGGACATGGTAAAGCCCTTTATAGACACCCGTATGCTCGATTGCCAGAATGTCCTGGGGCTGTTCTACCACGCAAACCTGACTGCGATTCCGCTGGTCATTACGGCATATGACACAAGGGTCGGAATCCGTAACATTTAAACAGGTGGAACAGAGCGTAATTTTCTGCTTGATGGAAAGAATTGCATCTGCCAGTTGCGCCGCCTGTTCTTGCGGCGCCCGCATTAGATAATAAGCAAGGCGTTGCGCGCTTTTAGGACCAATGCCAGGCAGTTTATTCAATTCCTGAATTAGTCGGCTAATAGCATCGGCACCCAGTATGGTACCCTGATTCAATTAAGTTTCTCCTTAATAGCCTTTAGAAAAGCCCGGGAATTTTTAAGCCGCCGGTTACTTCTTTGAGTTCCTGTGCCGCGGCTTTCTGTGCTTTTTCCTGAGCATCATTTACTGCATTGACGACCAGTTGCTCCAGTTTTTTTACATTATTCGGGTCAACCACTTCAGACGCAATTTTCACTGAAATGATTCTCTGTTCACCATTGACCACGACCGTAACGGCACCCTTGCCGGCTTCGCCCTCAATCTGCATTCTTTTCAATTCTTTTTGAGCGCGGTCTAATTTCGATTTTAATTGCTGTGCTTGTTTAATCTGTTCGAAGTTCATGCTTCCTCCACATCAAATTGTGCGCCTAGTTTTAGCGCTTCTTTCACTAGATTATTGTTATTCTCCAGGACACACAGCACACGGCAGGGGTGTCCCAGAAAACTGCTGATAATTTTCTCTACGACACGCTGGTTCTCTATTTCCTCCAATTTCTCCTTGATATAAGAGTGTCTAAAAGATAAAGTCAGCGTATCATTCTCAAATGCCACCGGCTTAACACCACCACTTCTCAAAATAGCCACTGCGTTACTTTTCTTGGTATCGGCTGGTGCCTGTTCAATCACGCTTCTCCATTCCAGCCTCAATCTCTCGGTGATGCTGCCTGCTTCCAATGGGGAGTGATGGTCCATCACTCCCTGCGGTGGCGCCGGGTCCGGTTTACTCTCCGTTTTTTTGACTTCCGGCTGACTTGACTGAGGCGGCGTCTGTAAATGGACAGGCTTTTGCGGTACCGGATGAGAAGTGGGTTTAGGTTGATGGTCTGGTTGTCTGACAGGTTTGGGAGTTTCCTCTTCCGACTCGATGGTGCTATCGACAATCGCCAATTCCAAAGGCAAAGTAGAGTGATTATCAGTTCCGATCTCTACTTGGCTGAAGAGCTTTAACGCCTTCAGTATTTTGGGCAGGGAAGCCCGTTCTGACAGCTGTTTTAACT
>JAQTPO010000078.1 GCA_028712845.1 Dehalococcoidales bacterium
GGTTTTTTTCTTCTTGTTCTCATATGCTAAACTGGCAAATGATACCGTCATCATTTTAAAATCCCC
Source organism: Dehalococcoidales bacterium (assembly GCA_028712845.1). The sequence goes on from JAQTPO010000078.1 coordinate 67, forward strand.
CTTCGTATGATTGTTATCTCAATTATATCTCACCGAAAGGGAACTTGTTCAGAGATTCCTTCGATATTAAAAAATAAATGCGATATAGCGCAAACACCAAAACTATATATGAGCTATGGATAAATGTCAATCTTCGTAAGGGAGGATGACGCTAAGCAGGGAAACCTACCCCATGGGTTCACGTAAATTGTCCATTTTGGTCATCAGATACTTTAGGACAACCATTACAGATACTCATAGTACTGTCACTACAGATACTTCTGGTACTATTGCGGACAATCCCATTATTAGATAATATCATCGGTTGTTCTGTGGGGTATCAGTGGCAATGAGCCGTCAATGACCCAAATGTGGATTTACAACAAGAGGTAAAGATGATAATTGTTCAAACTCCTCTCCGTATAAGTTTTCTAGGCGGCGGCACGGATTTTGAAGACTATTATCGCCTGAATGGCGGCGGCGCAGTCTTGACTACCGCTATTAATAAACACACCTTTGTCATTGTGAAAGAGCGGTTCGACAATATGATTTACGTGAATTACTCCCGGAAAGAAATTGTCGAACGGGTAGAAGACCTGCAGCATGAACTAATAAAAGAAGCGATGAAATTGACCGGGGTGGAAAAAGGCGTAGAGATAACCACGCTGGCTGATATCCCTTCGGAAGGAACCGGATTAGGTTCATCCAGTAGTATCCTAGTGGGACTTCTGCTCGCGCTGCACACATACCAGGGTGATTCGGTTACGTCTGAAATTCTGGCGAGGGAAGCATGCCAGATTGAAATCGATACCCTGAAAAAACCCATCGGGAAACAGGACCAGTACATTGCCGCATATGGCAATATGCGGTTCATTACTTTCAAAACCAGCGGCATCGATGTCGGTAAGTTAGGGATTTGCGAGGCAGAGAAACAAAGGTTCGATGAACATCTCCTGCTTTTCTACACGGGGCGGACCCGTCAGGCTGACCCGATACTGGCAGAACAAAAGAGCAAGATTGAGGAAACGAAACCGTTGCTTGCAGAAATGACAAAGCTGGCTTATCGCGGTAAGGATGCGCTTTCAGAACAGGCTTACTGCGAATTCGGCGAATTACTGCACGAGGGCTGGAAGATAAAAAAACAGTTTGCCAGCAGGGTTACCGATGCGGAGATCGATGATGCTTATGAGGTTGCCAGACAAGCCGGCGCAATAGGGGGCAAAATCGCCGGAGCTGGAGGCGGAGGATTTATGCTGTTATGCTGTCCTCCCTCTAAAAGAGACGACGTCAGGTCCAGCTTGAGGGGGTTGAGGGAATTTCCTTTCCGGAGTTATAACGATGGCAGTAAGGTTATTTTCAATTACAGGAATTGAGGACTAAGATGAATGTGCTTGTTACGGGTGGCGCAGGTTTTATTGGTTCGCATACGGTGAATTTGCTCCTTAGTAAGGGGCACAATGTGCGTGTCATCGATAGTCTCTACCCGCGTATTCATCCGCAGGGACGGAAACCATCCTATCTTTCCGATGAGGCGGAGTTCATTCTGGGTGATGTTTGCAGTCCGAGTGATATGGAGCACGCTCTTCAGGGTATTGATGTCGTCTATCATTTAGCGGCTCACCAGGATTATCTCACTGATTTCAGCACCTTTGCTTTCGTTAATGATGGCGGCACCGCTTTGCTTTACGAAATAATTGTCAAAGGCAGATTGCCGGTACGGAAAGTAATCCTGGCGAGTTCTCAGTCTGTTTACGGTGAAGGAAGATACTATTGTCCCCAGCACGGGATACAGCATCCGCTCCCCCGTCCCTTGAGTCAACTGGCTCTCGGGAGATGGGACATAAGGTGTGAAAAGTGCCATAGCAGAATGGAGCCTCTATTAACCGACGAATCGGTCACCGAGCCTCACAATCATTATGCGGTCTCGAAGTACTGCCAGGAACTCTATGCGCTGACACTGGGACGAAGATATAATATCCCGACCGTAGTCCTCAGGTATAGCATTACTCAGGGTAAACATCAGAGCTATCATAATGCTTATTCCGGCATTCTCCGGAACCTCACCCTTTCTCTATTGAACGATTCGCCTCCTATCATATATGAAGACGGTCAACAACTACGGGACTATGTTTATGTAAGCGATGTCGCCCGGGCTAATTTGCTAGTGATGGAAAAGGAAGCCGCCGATTATAATATCTATAACGTCGGGGGGAACCAACCGTTTACCGTTCTTGAATATTTGAGAATCGTACAAAATGTCGCCGGGAAGTATATTCCTCCCGTCATACGCGGAGAATTCCGTTTCGGTGATAACCGTAACTGTATTTCCGATAGCTCCAAACTCAGGGAGCTAGGATGGCAACCGGACACACGCCTTGACCTGATAGTGCAAGAATATATTGCGTGGGTGAAAGAACAGGCGGAGTTCTCGCTTGGCGACCATACCAATGCCTATCGAAACATGAGGGAAACCGGTGTGATTAGAGAGGCGGTTGCCAGGAGATGACTTTATGAGAACAGGCGGTGGTATTCACAAAGCGATGATTCTAGCAGCCGGCAATGGTACCCGGCTCCACCCTATCACAGTTAACACTCCCAAGGTCATGGTTCCGCTGGCTGGAATCCCTTTGATACAGTACCTGGTCTGCTGGTTGAGAAGCCACGATATTTCGGAGATAGTTGTAAATACCCACTACCTCCGTGAGCAGGTCGAGGCTTTTCTTGGAGAAGGCGCGGATTTCGGAACCGCAATACATTTCTCGATGGAAGAGGAACTGGTCGGCACTGCCGGCAGCAACAAAATGGCGGAGCGGTTCTTTGACGGCTCCTTTATAGTCCACTATGGAGATGTCCTGACTGATTTCGACCTTAACAAAATGATGGATTTTCACCTGCGCCATAACGGCATAGCTACTCTGGCGCTCTTAAGGACCGAGAGCCCGTGGGAATCAGGCATGGTGCAACTTGGTGATTCTGGGAGAGTGCTGGGTTTTAGAGAGAAGCCGCCCGCCGGTTCTGTTTCGGGCGGTTATTTGAATGGCGGCACTTATATTCTAAAGAGGGAAATCCTGGATTACATTCCGCAGCGTGGTTTCTATGATTTTGGCCAGGACTTATTCCCCAGGCTCTTGAGCATGAATATTCCCATCTACGGTTATATTCTAAACAAAGATGAATATTTGATGGATATCGGCACGCTGGCACGATATCAGCAAGCCGATGAAGATGTCACAAACGGTCTGGTCAATTTAGCCTTTATGAAAATTCCGCCGGGCAGGATAGCGCCGGGACCGGTATATGGTGATGGGGTATTAGTATAGCCGGCTAATGCGGGCAATCATCAAAGTCAGTTCTGCAGGAAGGTAATTATGGCTCAAGAAAATCGTGAAATAATCAGCAACTATCTTGAAGACCTCAGAACGGTCATCAGCAAAATACCGATGCATGATGTCCTGCAGGTAGTCGATGTTATCAACGAAGCCCGGGAAAATGGTAAAAGCATTTACATTTTCGGTAACGGCGGCAGTGCCGCAACGGCATCGCACTTTGCGTGCGACCTAGCGAAGGGCGCAATACGTTCCAATACACGCAGAATCAGGGCGCTGGCATTAACGGATATGGTGCCTCTACTCTCTGCCTGGGCAAATGATTCCGCATATGAATTCGTTTTTTCTGAGCAAGTGGAGAATTATGTTGAGTTTGGCGATATCGTTATTGCCATCAGTGGCAGCGGGAATTCGCTGAATGTTCTCAATGGCGTTGCTGCCGCGCGGGCGAAAGGAGCCATCACCATCGGACTGACAGCTTTCGATGGCGGTCATTTGAAGAATATGGTGGATACCGCGATAGTAGTACCGGTTTTTTCAATGGAGCAGGCAGAGGATATTCATCTTATGCTGGAGCACATCATCACTACCTGTCTGAGAGAGGGAGCATCCTTTACCGGGAATATCTGCAAGCGCGAAGCGAGCGTCGTGGAAAGAATTTAGAATACCCCCAATGGGATTCGAACCCGTGTTGACAGCGTGAAAGGCTGTTGTCCTAGGCCTCTAGACGATGGGGGCGCACTTATATAGTATAGCAAATGTACGAATTCCCGACAACGTGAAGCCGCTAGATAGGCGATATTTTCATCCTTCCCCTGTTTCTTTACGGATAAATGCCAACTCCGATGTGCTAAAATATCTGCAATGGTATTGAATTCGGGCAAACCGGAAAATCCTTCCCCTTCAGTCAAAAAGAGCTGGCTGAGGAGGAATTTTCTCTCACTGGTAATGTCCATTCTGGTCGTGGGGATAACCATTGCGCTCTTTATTTTCCAGGATGATATTATCAAACTGGGTAATTATGGTTACCTGGGAACGTTTATTATCAGTCTGCTTACCAATGCCACTATTATTTTGCCGATGCCCAGCATCCTGATAATTTTCCCGCTGGGGGCTACTTTCAACCCCTTATATATTGGTCTGGCGGCGGGGGTCGGCGGTGCAATCGGTGAGATGACCGCCTATGTGGCGGGTTACAGCGGCAGCGGCATCTGGCACAATAATCCCAACTATCTCAAAATAAAAGCCTGGCTCCAGAAATGGGGAATGCTGATTGTTTTTCTTTACTCTGCCACTCCCATGCCATTAGACCTGATGGGGCTCGCCGCCGGAAACTTACGCCTCCCTGCCTGGAAATTCTTTGTCCCCTGCTTGCCCGGTAAAATCATCAAATATATCGTTCTGGCTTATGCAGGCTACTTTGGATGGGAAGCTTTTAACAAGAGTGAAAGCCTCAAGGAAGCGCTTTTTATGTCCGGCATTGTTATCCTCGGTGTAATAATTCTGCTGGGGCTGGCATTATTGCTGGAAAGATGGGACTGGAAGCGGGCGCGGAAGAAATAACCCACGTTAAATATGAAATTCGGATTTCGTGCTTGTGATTTAACTATCGCTGGCGGTGTAAAATCCACTTTTTAAGTTCCGGGTGTTTTAAGTTTGCGCCGCGGTCATAGTAGATTTCAAATAGCTCACCATCCGAGGTTTCCACCAGATAGTAATTGCGGTGGTGTCTTTGCCACCACCGGTTTCTGCGTCCTGCGGCGGTGGGTCCAAAACCGTGGTCCTGCCACTCTCGAACTATCCCGGAGATGATATATTCACGGTCGGCAAGTTTAAATGAAGTGGGAACTTTGACTTCACCGCCGGTGGTGACCTGAATTTCCTGTCCAAAGAACTTCGGAGGCATGTTCCCTCCCATTGCTGGATTGTTCCCGATAAATTTACCAGAAATCGACACGGGCGACAGGCTCGTTTTTAAGGATGATTTCCCTGATGGCGGCGCGTGTCTCGGTATCAGAGATAGTCTCTACTTCTGTTACAGGTAAGCCTTCTTTGTTCTTCTCGGACTGCCATCTGATGATGTAGCCCGGAACAGTGGCATAGTAATAGTTTGCGGGCTTGCAGGAGCTTCCCGGGCCACAGGTGGTCTCTACAACGATTTGTCCGGTGATATACAGCGCTTCCCGCCCTTTGAACTGTAATCTGCCTTCTTTCTCCGGCGTGTAGTAACCGGCAAAAGCGGCAACCTCTTTATCGAGCGGCAGATGGGTATATCTGGTAGTTTTATTAGCTTTAGTTACCATAGTCCACCTCCTCTATGGATATATCGGCATGGCTTTACAAACCTGTGTCTTCCGGTAATCCCAGCACCAGGTTCATATTCTGCACAGCGGTTCCGGAGGACCCTTTACCCAGGTTGTCAAAGCGCGCAGAAAGTAGAACTTTTTCCTTATCGCCAAAGACGAATATTTCGAGGTTATTAGTTTCGTTACAGTCTGTAAAAGTCATAAAGCCTTTTTTCAGGTAATCGTCCGGCGGATAAGGCATTACTTTAATAAACCGCTCGCCGGCATAATATTCAGCCAGTATTGCCCTGATATCTTCAGCAGATAGTTGCTTCTTCAGATAGCGGACTACGAGCGGGATAGAGATGATTTCACCGTTATATAAATTGACCACGGTAGGGGTGAAAATGGGAGGCTGAGTCAGACCAACAACCTTAGTCATTTCAGGAAGGTGTTTGTGGTTCAATGCGAGAGAATAGGGACGGGGATTTTTTATGTAGTCCGGCGCACACTCGTTTTTATAATCGGCAATCATCGCATTACCCCCGCCGCTATAGCCGGCAATGGCATAGCTGGTAACCGGGTAATCCGGAGCAACAATACCTTTAGAGACAAGCGGGTAGAGTATAGAAATGAAACCGGTAGCATGACAACCTGGCACTACAATTCTCTTTGAATTTTTTATCAAGGTCCGCTGCTCTTTCTTGAGTTCAGGCAAGCCATAAACCCAGCCTTCTATCACGCGATGAGCAGTTGAGCCATCTATCACGCAGACCGATTTGTTTGCAATGAGACTTACAGAGTCGCGAGCGGCATCATCAGGCAGACAAAGAAAAACGATGTCAGCTTCGTTTAGCAGTTTTCTCTTGGCGTCAGGGTCCTTACGTTTCTCTACCGGTATCTCGATAAGCGTAATATCTTTTCTACCGTTCAAGCGCTCATGTATTTTTAGACCAGTAGTACCGTGCTGACCGTCAATAAACACGGTCTTTTTCATCTTGCTGCCCTCGAATTTCGAGCCGAGGCGTAACCCCGTTCAAAGGCTTCCATGTTAAGTTTTTCAGTACCTTTGGGGATGGAAGCCAGTATAGATTTTTGCATCGCATCCACAGAGACGACATTGGTAACGGCGGTGAGAAAACCCAGCATCACGACATTAGCCACTGCCATTCTGCCCAGTTCTTCAGCAATTTTTCTGGCGGGCATCATAACCAGGTTAAGGTTACTATTTTTCTCCGGTACTACCATGTCTTCGTCGATAATTATAACGGTATCCTGACGAATTTTAGGGAGGTATTTTTGATAAGCTTCCTGTGACATTGCCACCAGCGCAGATGGTACATCGATGTACGGGTAAAGAATCGGCTCGTTAGCGACGATAACATCCGCGCGGCAAGCGCCGCCACGCGCCTCCGGACCATAATCCTGGATAAAAATAGCGTGTTTTTTCTCATAGACAGATACTGCCTGCCCGATGATAAAACCAGCCAGGATGACGCCCTGTCCGCCATACCCGCACAATCTTATTTCATACTTATTCGTCACTTGTTTCATCCTGTTTTACGGGAAGATAAGGTCTCTCAATATCAATAAACTTGCCAACCGTTATCTTTCCGTTCAGTGCTATATCTACTTCAGCCACATTAGCGGCATGCTTAACAACGCTGTTCTGGCGGTAGTATTTCATCAGGTCTAAGCCGCTTGGCTGGTTATTCATACGACCAAAATAAGTGGGGCAAGGACTGATAACCTCAACAAGGCTGAATCCTTTTTTAGCGATAGCTTCACCGAAGGCTTTCTCCATTTGCGCGACGTGTACGGCTGTCCAACGGGCAATATAAACGGCGCCACTTGCCGCCGCCAGATTCGGGATATTGAATGGCTTCTCGGTCGAGCCGTCATGGGAGGTCGAGGTTCGGGCGGTTTCAGGTGTGGTGGGACCGAACTGTCCACCGGTCATCCCATAATTAAAATTGTTCACACAAATGACCGTGATATCGAGGTTACGACGCGCCGCATGAATGAAGTGGTTACCGCCGATTGCTGTCAGGTCGCCATCGCCGCTGAAAAGAATTACCTTCAAGTCCGGTCTGGCGAGCTTTAGTCCCGTTGCAAAAGGAAGAGCGCGTCCGTGAGTAACATGAAAAGAGTCCAGTTTTACATAGCCGGCAGCTCTGCCGGTGCACCCGATACCGGAAACAAAGGCGGTTTTATCAATATCCAGCCCGGATTTTCCCAGACTTCTCATCAGCGTGCCGAGAATCATCCCCAATCCGCAACCGGGACACCAGATATGGGGCAAGCGCTCCACACGGAGGAGTTCATCTAACGGATGTTGTGTAAGGTTTGTAGTGGTCATATTTATTTAGCCGCCTGTTTAATGGCATCCAGAATCACCTGCGGGTTATGCACGCCGCCGCCCATATGCGGGATAAGAACGGTCTTAGTATTACCGGCGGCGCAACGTTCCACTTCCAGGGCAATCTGTCCATAATTAATTTCAGGCACGATAATTGCCTTCACTTTTCTGGCGAGCTCCCTGACCCTATCCTGCGGGAATGGCCAGACTGTAATCAGCCTGAGCAAGCCCACCTTGAGGCCCATCTTGCGGGCGTTTTCAATAGCAATCGTTGCCACCCTGGCTGAAATTCCGTAACTGCAAACGATAATTTCGGCATCCTCGATTCCTACCTCTTCTACCTCGATGATGTCGTTGCGGTTCTTTTCGATTTTATCTACCAGCCGCCGTACCAGTTTATCCTGTGTCTCGGCAGTCATTACGGGATAGCCCCGCTCATCATGGGTTAGCCCGGTAATGTGAAAACGGTAGCCTTCACCGACATCTGCCATCGGCGGCACCAGGTCGGCATCCGGTTTGTAGGGGATATATTTCCCCGGCGGAACAGAAGGCTTACGCCTTTGAATCGTCTTAATTTGACTGGCAGGGGGGATGGTGACTTTTTCATACATATGCCCGATAGCTTCCTCGGACATTAAAAGCACCGGAACGCGGTATTTCTCTGCGAGATTAAAGGCTCTGATGGTCAGATTGAATATTTCCTGAGGTGAACTCGGGGAAAGAGCAATGATGCTGTAAACCCCATGGCTTCCCCAGCGCGCCTGCATCATATCGCCCTGGGCATTCATTGTCGGTAAACCGGTTGATGGACCGGCGCGTTGCATATTCACTACCACGCAAGGGGTCTCGGTCATGGCTCCAAGCCCGATATTTTCCATCATCAGGCTGAAGCCGGGGCCGGAGGTGGCGGTCATCGCTTTGGCGCCTCCCCAGGAAGCGCCCAGAATTGCCGCCATCGATGCCAGTTCATCCTCCATCTGGATGTAGGTACCGCCCGCTTCCGGTAAGCGTTCGGACATGCGCTCGGCGATTTCAGTTGCCGGCGTAATGGGGTAACCGGCAAAAAAACGGCATCCGGCGGCGATAGCGCCTTCGGCGCAGGCTTCATCACCGCTAAAGAAAAACTCTCCTGAAATAAGTCCCTTTTCTGTCATGCTGGCTCCGATTACCCTCTTTTTGATGGCGTTTTATCGCCACTGTCTGTCCAGATTGCAAATTCCGGGCAGTATTTACTGCATAAGCCGCATCCGCTGCACTTTTCAGGCTCGCTGACGCGGACGACGCGGTAGCCCTTGGCGTTGGTCTCTTTGGTCTGGAGAAGGATATGTTGCGGACAAAATTCCACACAGAAACCGCAGCCCTTGCACCGCGCGTCGGTGATATGAACCTGATTATATTTCGTTTTTGT
>JAQTPO010000079.1 GCA_028712845.1 Dehalococcoidales bacterium
GAACTCGTTGCGCAGATGGGGACGCCTGAAATCGCTTCTGACCATAAGCAGATGACGAAGCTGGCTCAGGAAAAATCTTCTCTGGATGATGTCATCGGGCTTTATCTGGACTATAAAACCACTGTAAAATCTCTGGAAGATACACAGGTAATGCAGAATGAAAAACTCGATGCGGAAATGCTGGTAATGGTCAAAGAAGAAATGCGCCAGCTCGAAGAGAAGCAAGCCCGTTTGCAAGAAGAACTGAAGCTCGCTCTTCTACCCAAAGACCCGAACGATGAAAAAGATATTATCATGGAGATTCGGGCGGGGGCAGGTGGTGACGAGGCGGCGATTTTTGCCGCCGAACTTTTCCGTATGTACAGCCGTTATGCCCAGGCAAAAAGATGGAATGTGGATGTTATTAGCTCCAGTGAAAGCATCGGCGGCGGTATCAAAGAAATTATCCTGGAAATCAGCGGTAAGGGAGTCTTCAGCCGCCTCAAGTATGAAAGAGGCGTGCATCGTGTCCAGAGAGTGCCCACCACCGAGGCTTCCGGTAGAATTCATACTTCTACTGCTACGGTGGCAGTTTTGCCGGAGGCAGAAGAAGTGGATATGTCGATTGACCCCAGCGACCTCAGGGTCGATATCTTCCATAGCGGCGGCGCCGGTGGACAGAATGTAAACAAAGTGGCAACGGCGGTGCGCCTGACCCATTTCCCCACCGGTATGGTGGTGATTTGTCAGGATGAACGTTCTCAACTGCGGAATCGCCAGAAAGCGATGGCAGTCCTGCGTTCACGTCTGCTTGATATGGAGCGGAGCAAACAGGAACAGGAAATGAGTTCCATGCGGCGTTCGCAGGTAGGCACCGGCGAACGCAGTGAGAAAATCCGCACTTATAATTTCCCACAGGACCGCCTTTCCGACCACCGTATTGGCTTGAACCTCCATAACCTGCCGCGCATTATGCAGGGTGAGCTTGACCCGCTGATTGATGCTCTGGCGACCGAAGACCAGGCGAAGCAGTTGAAGGAAGAACTGGAATGACGAGGCGGCAGGCTCTCGATGCCGCCAGAGAGCTACTTGCCGTCCAAAAAATCGCAGATGCTTCTCTGGAAGCTGAGCTGTTATTAAGACACGCTCTCGAAATTGACCGCACTCAACTTTATACCGAACCCGATTGTGCGCTAACACCTCGGCAGGAAGAGACCTACCGAAGCTGCATCGAGCGCCGTATAAAAGGTGAACCGAGCGCATACATCACCGGACACCGCGAGTTTTTCGGGCTGGATTTCTACGTTGACAAAAATGTTCTCATCCCCCGCCCTGAGACGGAACTGCTGGTGGAACAGGCAGTCACACGCGCTAGTAAACATCCGCATCCGGCAATTGTCGATGTGGGCACTGGCTGCGGTGCTATCGCCATTAGTCTGGCAACTCATATTCCCCACGCTAAAATTTACGCCACCGATATATCACCGGCAGCACTGGAAGTGGCAAGCCGCAATTGTCAGAAGCATCGTGTCGAAGATAGAATAACTCTCCTGACAGGTAATTTGCTGATACCTGTCCCCGTGATGGCTGACATTATTGTCGCTAATCTGCCTTATGTCACCACCGCCGACCTGCCGCAGGTGAATACTTCCGGTTTTGAGCCGTCCCTGGCGCTGCATGGCGGGTGGGATGGTCTGGACTTGATAAACAGGTTATGTCTTCAGGCGAGAGACAGATTATCGTTCGGCGGTTGCCTGCTGCTGGAGATCGGTCCGGGGCAGGGTAAAAAGCTGGCTGATTTTTTGCGAAAAATTTACTCTTCTGCTAATATTGACTTGTTATTTGACCTGAACGGGTTAGAACGGGTAGTTTGCCTGACACTATCATTACATTTTAAGGAGATTTAAGATGGCTGGGGCTTTATCTGGTATCAGAGTACTTGACCTGGGAAGATTCATTGCCAGCCCTTTTTGCGGGTTATTGCTGGCTGACCTCGGTGCGGACGTCATTCGCATCGAAAGACCGGGTGGTAATGAAGACCGTTTTATGGGATTTCAGATGCCGATTGGTTATACTTATGGTTTCGCCAACCTGAATCGCAATAAGAGAGCCATTACCCTGAACTTCGAGAAAACTGACAGGGGTAAGGAGATTCTTCTGGATTTGGTGAAACAAAGCGATGTGGTGGTGCACAACTTCAGCCCTGAAGCCGCCAAGGCGATTGGCGTCACTTACGAAAACTTCAAAACGGCGAAGCCGGATATTATTTTTGCCCGGGTGTCTGCTTTTGGCACTACCGGACCCTACCAGCATCGTATTGGTTTTGACCAGATTATGAAGGGCGTCTCCGGCGCCATGTCTATCAGCGGTTTTCCCTCTACACCTACTAAAGAACAGGTGCCGCATATCGATTATATGACTGCCAGTTTGACGGCTCTTGGTATCGTATCTGCCATCTATCACCGTGCTCAGACAGGCGAGGGTCAGGTTATTGACACTTCTTTATTGCAGACCGGCGTTACCTTTATGGCTAATTTCATTGCTGAATGGGAACTTGCTAAAGTACGCCGTCCGCAGATAGGCAATCGTTCCCACTTTGTGGGACCCACCGACCTTTATGCAACGAAGGATGGCAGGTGGGTAATGCTCTGTATTCAGACTAATTCTATCTGGCGACGCTTTTGCAGGCACATCGGTCGTGAAGACCTGCTCAAAGACCCCAGATTCAAGGATGACTTTGACCGCTGGGGACACCGTGATATTATCGACCCGATTGTTGCCCAATGGGCTGCTTCACAAACAGCCGCAGAAATCGTTGCTGTTTCTGAAAAGATACCTATTCCTTGCGGTATCTGTTATGACCAATCAGAAGTGGCAAGCGACCCGCAGGTGAAGGCAATGGAAGTGCTTTCTCAGGTGCCTTTCCCTGACGGCTCGACTAAAGTCAATGTAACGAGCCCGCCAATCAGGATGTCCGCCTCACCGACAAAGATTTACCGTTCTTTCCCTACGGTGGGACAGGATAACGAAGCAATCTTCGGGAAACTGCTGGGATACAGCAAGGCGGAACTGGCAAAACTGAAAGAAGAAGGCGTTATCTAAGTTTCAACCCAAAGCGCAAAACGCATACCTTGAAACTTGCCATTTTAGGCTTACTAATACATTCTCATACGCCGAAAGACTGACTTGACGCTGAATCTAAATTGATGCTAAATTTAGACTAGCGAGTTTCTGTCTGAATTCAGAGCTTACATTTTTCGTTAAGGAGGAAATGGCACGAAATGAACATTATTGTCTGCGTAAAGCAGGTGCCCGACCCGGAAGCCCCCCCCGCCAGTTTTAAAATTGACCAGGCAACCAATAAGGTTGTACCCCCACCGGGTGTTCCGCCGGTCATCAGCCCGTTCGATGAGCAGGCGGTAGAAGCGGCACTGAGAATTAAGGACGCTAAGGGCGGTAAAATTACCGTTATTAGTCTGGGTGTCGGTCTGCTGAGGGATGTCGTCAAGAAGCCGCTTTCAATGGGCGCTGACGAGCTTATCCTTTTGGAAGACCCCGCTTTTGTTGATGGCGATGGCTGGTCAACCGCTTATGCCCTGGCAATGGCGATTAAGAAGGTGGGTCAGTTCGACTTAATCTTCTGCGGTCGTCAGGCGGCTGACTGGGATTCCGGTCAGGTCGGTTCCTGTATTGCTGAAATACTGGGATTGCCGCAGGTGACACTTGCCAAGAAAGTTGAAGCTCTGGACGGCAAGGTTAAGGTGGAAAAAGTCACCGCTGATGGCTATGATGTTGTGGAAGCCTCTACGCCGGTGCTGATTACCGTGAGCAATGAGCTCGGTGAACCGCGCTATGCCACCATCAAAGGTATTATGGCGGCAAAACGGAAAGAGCCGATTGTCTGGAAACCGGCTGATATCGGTGTCGATGTTGCAAAGATTGGTGCTGCAGGCCGTCGCAGTAAGATGGTCAAACTCTTCCAGCCTGTCCGTGAGGGCAAATGTGAAATCATTACCGGCGAAAATGAAGAGGATGCGGCTGCGAATCTTGCCAAGAAACTTGTGGAGGTAAAACTGCTCTAGTATCGTTATGACGATAGAAGAGTAGAAGGAGAAGATAATGGCTGATAATAAAGGCGTTATGATTTTTACCGAAATAATCGATGGGAAGCTGGCTCCTATTGCCAAGGAACTGCTTGGCGCCGGGCGGAAGCTGGCTAATGACCTGAAAGAAGAACTGAGCGCATTAGTGGTCGGCAGCGGCGTGGCGAATGTCGCCGCCGAAGCTATCACCTTTGGCGCGGATAAGGTTTTTGTCGTCGATGACCCGCTGCTGAAAGACTATCGCACTGATTCTTATGTGGCGATTGTAGAGAAGGTTGTCAAACAGTCAAATCCCCGGGTTTTCCTGATGGGGCAGACTACTATCGGGCGTGACCTGGCGCCGCGCGCCGCTTTCAGACTGGGCACGGCAGTTACACTCGATTGTGTCGCCCTCGAAATTGATGCAGCATCTAAGCTGCTTTTACAGACCAAGCCGGTCTATGGCGGCAATGCCCGCGCTATTTACACGATGGATACCTTACCTCAGATGGCGACTGTTCGTGCCAAGGCGATGTCCGCCTTAGCGCCGGATGCCGCTAAAAAGGGAGAGGTTGTCACAGTTGCTGCCGGACTTGACCCCGCTGCCATCAAGACCAATGTTCTGCAGAAAGTAGTTGCGGAAGTCCAGGGTATTAAACTTGAGGATGCTTCCATCATCGTTTCCGGTGGCAGAGGCATCGGTGGACCGGAAGGGTTCAAGCAGTTGGAAGAGCTTGCCAAGATTCTCAAGGGAGCTGTGGGCGCCAGCCGTCCTCCTTGCGATAACGGTTGGGTACCGGAAACAATTCAGGTCGGTTTAACCGGCAAGATTGTCTCCCCCGAGACTTATATCGCTGTGGCTATCTCCGGTTCCAGCCAACACCTTGCCGGTTGTTCCGGTTCTAAGAATATCATCGCCATTAACCGTGATGCTGAAGCGAATATCTTTAAGGAAGCCCGCTTCGGTGTGGTCGGTGATTGGAAGAAGGTAATCCCGGCTTTCCAGGCGAAGATAAAAGAACTGCTCGGTAAATAATAAGATATACAATGTAGAGTTTAAGAGAGGGAAGGCGAACGCTTTCCCTCTCTTGTTATATCGTGTTTCTTGAACTACGATACTGATTAGTGTATATTTGAATAGTGAGACGCGGGGTGGAGCAGTGGCAGCTCGTCGGGCTCATAACCCGAAGGTCGTTAGTTCGAATCTAACCCCCGCTACCAAAGAAAAACAATCAGCATATTGCCGTATTCGCGGGTCTCATAATAGGTCGCCCGGTCTTTGATATGAAACGCCACCGGTACTCCTTTTTCCGCCATAATCGCCCGTGCCTTTTCGAGGTCGGGTACTTCAAAACCGATGTGGTTTATGCCCTCGCCGTTCTCATCGAGAAACTTCTGCTGGAGGCTGTCTCCTGAAACCGGCTGAAAAATCTCTATCCAGAGCGACCCTAAAAAGGCGTCCGCCCCGATAATTTTGACTTTCTTTCCTTCCATAACTACCTCTTCCTGAGGTGGTATATCAAAAATGCCCAGCGATTTATAGTAATCTACCATTTTCTTCCAATCTCTAACCACAAGACCGACGTGGCTGAATTTCCAATCTTTCTCCATTTCCCTCTCCTTTACCACACGCTATCATACCCCGGCGGGAATAATCAATACCGCGAACCATATCGATTCTGTTTACTTAAGGTTATCGATAGACGTTAGCGAAAACAACTACTGTTGCGCATCCGCCTGCCGAAGGTTTCCTCGCAATGATTAAACCAACTAAAAACAAATAATACCCATTGTTCGGTTCTGTCATTTTGGCAGTTGTACCCTGTTTTGAACACTGAAATTGCATTTTGATGGTAATTGCATTTCTGCTATAATGCAATTAAGTTTTTATACCTTGAATATTGTTTGAGGTTTACTGCCATCGCTAAGAAGATTCTCAGCATTGAAGATGACCCCAGCTTCTCCAGATACCTCAGCTATATGTTGACCAAAGAGGGCTATGAGGTACTGACGGCGACAAATGGGCTGACGGGTCTCAGAAAAGCGCAGGAGGAGAATCCTGACCTTATCCTGCTAGATGTGATGCTGCCGGGTCTGGATGGTTTTGAGGTTTGTCACCGTTTGCGCGCTGAACCGAAGACGGCAAACCTACCCGTACTGATGCTTTCTGCCAAAGGGCAGGATTCAGATAGGGTAACAGGATTAAGGGTCGGTGCTAACGAATTCCTGAATAAACCAATCGATAGAGAAGTCCTGCTCAGTAAAATAAAGGAATATTTGCCCGAAACAAAGTAGCTGTTATTTGCCGCCGCTTAAAATATTCTCTACCGCTTCAAACAACCGGCTGAACTCTCCCGACTTATTGAAATAATCGGTAGCGCCGATTGAGAGAGCCTTTACTCTACCGCCGTCGATTTCTAACCCGGTCATCACTACAATATGAACGCCGGCTGTATCCGGGTTGCTTTTCAGAGATTTTATCACTTCGTATCCGTCCATCTCAGGCATCTTGATATCCAGTAATACAAGGTCGGGGTGTTTTTGCGCCACCGCTTGCAGTGCTTCCTTACCGTTAAATGCCGAGCAGGTGGTGAAACCCCGCTTTTTCAGTTCGAATTCAATTGATTTGACCAGTGATTTGTCATCATCCACTACCAGAATAGTCTTCTGTGCGCCACTCAATAGTTTGTTTACCCTCTCCATCAGTGCATCTATACTGAATGGTTTGGTGATATAATCATTAGCTCCCAGCCGGTATGCTTTTGATTTATCTTCGATTACGGAGACGATGAGAATAGGAATGTCTTTTGTTTCGGGGTCGCTTTTGAGCACACTGGTAACATCAAAACCATCCAGGTCCGGCAAAATAACATCCAGTGTTATCAGGTTCGGGCGTAGTTTTCTTGCCATGTCTATGGCTTCCTTGCCGTTCGCGGCTTCGATAACTTTATAGCCGCGACTTGTAAGCTCGTGGCCGATCAAACGGCGGATATTGGCTTCATCGTCAACGACGAGAATCGTTTTCTCTGCACCAGTGGCAGATGTTGATACCGTTACCTTTTCCTCTATCTTAAGAGCCTGAGGAGTTGCTTTCTGCACAGTCGGCAGGGTGAAAAAGAAGGTGCTTCCCTTACCTAATGCGCTCTCTACCCCTATCTTGCCGCCGTAATGTTCCACAATTTCTTTACAGATTGGCAGACCCAGTCCGGTTCCCTTAGGTCTGTCTTTCAAGGTGTCACCCACCTGGCTGAATTTTTCGAAGATGGTCTGATGATGCTCGGGCGCAATGCCGATTCCCGAATCCGTGATACTGACCATAACTACATTTGGTATCTCATCGGAGGGGTCTTTCTTGGCTAAGTGTGCCTTGATACCGATTTCGCCATCTTCGGGTGTGAATTTGATGGCATTGCTAAGCAGGTTTGTCACTACCTGCGCCAGACGGTCTTTGTCCGACCATACCATTGGCAGGTCGGGTTCAATATCGGACGTGAGTTTCAGATTGGTCTTGGTGAGTAAAGCGTGGTTGGCATTCAGGGCAGTCTCGATGACCCATGTCACAGGCACTTCTACTGTTTGCCATTGCATGCGGCCGGCTTGAATCTTTGAGAGGTCAAGGAAATCGTTTATCAGTCTGGTGAGGCGCTCGGCTTCTTCATTGATGATGCCCAGAAACTCTTTTTGTGTAGTTCTATCTTCCTCGTAGGCAAGCAGAATTTCCGCAAAGCTCTTGATTGAGGTTAAAGGTGTGCGTAATTCGTGGGATACGGTAGATAGAAAATTATCCTTTAACTTATCCAGTTCTTTCAGACGCTGGTTTGCTTCTTGCAATTCCTGAACTCTCTCCTGAAGCTCCGCTTCCATCTTTTTACGTTCGGTAATATCGATGCTGATGCCTCTTAGCCCTACAACTTTTTTCTGGCGGATGATTGGGGCGGAATACATAATCACCGGGAATGAAGACCCGTCCTTCCGTAACGCTGTGTATTCATGAGGACTTGTACCCCTTCCTTGAAGTAGCTCACGGATATTTTTCTGGAATCTTTCTCTATCGGCAGGGATAACATTATCGCTCCCGGAAATCCTGTCGTTAGGGCCATATCCCCAGGCTTTGGTTGCCTCTTTGTTGGCGTATGTCATTTCTCCCTTTGCGTTCATTTCCCAGATAGCTTGTGGCAAAAGTTCGGTTAATTCCATAAAACGAGCCTGGCTCTCTTCAAGCGCAATCTCCGCCTCTTTGCGTTCGCTGATGTCGATCGCTGCCAAAAGACTCATCGTAACTTTGCCGTCGGCATCGGTATTTGGTTCTACGGAAAGGCTCACCCAGACACGTTCGCCTTCTTTTGTCTGCATTTCTATTTCTTCATCCCGGATGCTTCTGCCTGATGCAGACCGGACAAAGATTGCCCTTGCCCTGTCTTTTCCTGAGGGTGAGTCTGCATACAAACCGACAACAGGCTTGCCTACCATCTCATCTGCATCGTAGCCCAGCAGTTCCGATGCCTTATTATTGGCTGTTTGAATGATGCCATCGGTGCCGATTGAGAAGTAAGCAATGGGCGCCTGGCTGTAAAGGTTGCGGTACTGGTTTTCACTTTTTTCCAGAGATTCCCATGTCAGGCTATTGGAAAGCGCCACGCTTAGAAAATTAGTCAGTCCTGACACCAACCGTGCATCATCATCCGTGAAACCGCCGGGTTTATTAGCAAGCCCGAGCAACCCGACTGAATTCTCATCGATGGTAATGGGGGCAAACATAACATTGCTGAGTTGAACATGCCCCGGCGGCACAAATTTAACCCACTGGCTATTGGGGAAGTCGTTATGATACATGGTTTTATGGGACTTATACACTTCACCGCGGAAGCCGCGCACCGGCATCGGCAGAGAAGGGTCAACGGTGCAGGGAAGCCCACCGGAATCGAGGAATAGTGCTTCATATTTTGCGGTCGCTTCATTTAGCATGATGATGTAACCGCCGGTAGCGCCGGTCAGTTTCTTGCCTATTTCAAAAATTGTTCTGGCGGCATCCTTGAATTGCCGCTGTTTCAGAACAGCCCGGCTCGCTTCCAGCAATGCTGAAACCTCTGCCATGCTTGCCTCTGATACAGATAGCGCATGGCGCAAGGCAATCT
>JAQTPO010000080.1 GCA_028712845.1 Dehalococcoidales bacterium
TCCCAAAATCTAAAAGTAGTCTGGGTAGCGTATCATCAAGGTTTTGCACATCTTTATCTGTGAGTTATATAAGTTTGAGGTCATATTTTTTGTATATTTCGCGTTTTCTCTCTTTTCTAGAGAGATATTTGGAGTCATCCTCATAACCCCAATATTCAATATAGACTTTTCCGCTCGGAACATAAAAATCTGAATATATATCTTCTTCTACAGGAAGCTTTCTCTCATAAGCATGAAGAACTTCAGAATCATACAACCAGTTGTCAATAAGGAGTTCCGCTTTGGATCTTACGTAATGCCCATCTTTAGCTCTATGTTTTGCCTGGAACTTCTCTCTAAACTCTACTTCGTCGGCATTGGCATTTTGTGCTTGGTCTTGGCTCGCGGTGGATATGTCACCTTTGGATTCACGAATATTGATAATAAGTATCTTGTTGCTCATGATTGACTCAGTCCAACGGACATACGGTACTCCAGAGGTCTTGTCCTTGGCTTGTATACCACCCAATCTCTTTCCAAGTTCTGTGATTTGCCATCCCTTAATGTGCTTCTTGATCCAACCGAGTTCGGACAAAACGGAGTTAATTCGGTTCGCAGGTATTCCGAAATGCTTTCCAATGGCTGTTGCTGAGAGAAGTTGTTTTAAAACATCTGGCTGACTGTCATCTAGTTCCGCTTTAATAGACTGTGGCCAAACAATGTATTTCCCATACTTGTCACTTTTTTTGTAAAGACCACCCTTAAGTTTGCCAGTGGGCGTCAAGTCCCAAGTATTTGCATTCTTGACTATCAGTCCCATCTTTGCCAATTGATTGAACAAGCCCTGCGAACTCTTTCCTAATGTTGCTGCTAAAGCCGACGTAGATACCGCCCCCTCACTTTCATGCTTGTCGCTCACTTGTTTGCCTCCTAGAAAGCATCGCACAACTATTTACTTGCGGATTCTGTGTGCTGTTGAAGCATTATATCATTATTCGTTGACAGGAGGAAATAGTTTTTACTGAACCCATTCTTGAAGTCTGAACGCTATTTGTACGCAGACTGTAAGTTATCACATAAGAATGTCATTCTAGCCCCGCATCAGTGTGGGGTAAACTCCAGCTGGAATCCAGTGGTGAGGAGGAGATGGTCGGGTCAAGCCCGCGACCATGACAAATATCGACAGGCGAGACGCCTGTTACACCATTTATTTCAGCTTCTTGTCAGTCAGCCGTTCGTAGGCGGTGCGGTAGATGTGGCTGGTGGATGCGATGACATCCGGCGGTAACATCGGCGCCGGCGGCTCTTTGTTCCAACCTGATTTCGTCAGCCAATCACGTACCGGCTGCTTATCATAGCTGGGCTGAGATTGACCGACTTTATATAGCTTCACATCCCAGAAACGGGAAGAATCGGGCGTCAGCATTTCATCGATGACAATAAGATTCCCATCTTCCAGACCGAATTCAAATTTGGTATCGGCGATGATGATGCCCTTCGCAATTGCCTGTTTGCGGGCGAAATTATAGATTGCCAGGGTTTTCTCTTTAATGGTATTTGCCAGAGCCGTGCCGAGTTCCTTGCCCATTTCCTCAATCGTCATCGGCATATCGTGTCCGCTCTCTGCTTTGGTGGTCGGGGTGAACAAGGGCGTCGGTAACTCCTGACTTTCCAGCATACCTTTCGGCAGAGGTAGTCCGAAAGCAGTGCCGCTCTTCTGATATTCCGTCCATGCCGAACCGGCCAGATAGCCGCGCACCACGCATTCTACTGGCAGGCGTTTTACCTTCTTGACAATCATTGACCGTCCTGCCAGATATTCAGGATAGGCAAATCGTTTATTTGTCGGCAGGTATTTGTCCAAAATGTTAACATCATACACTGTTTCGATGACATGATTGGGAATGATGTTCTTCGTCTGTGCAAACCAGTAAGCGGATATCTGGTTCAGCACTTTCCCTTTATCCGTAATCCCGCAGGGTAGAACGACATCGAAAGCCGAGATGCGGTCGGTGGCGATGATAAGTAATTGTTTGCCTAAATCATAAGTATCACGAACCTTGCCTTTAACAAAGACCGGCAATGGTAATTCGGAATTGATGAGCACATTGAATTTGTCAGTCATAAAGCCTCCATGGGACTATCTAATCTATGGAAACAGAAAATCCAGTATTTTGTCAACATCTTCGGTGGCGACACTGCCTTTGAAGGGTCGCCCTTCCAGACTGGACTGAAAAATTTCCGCATCCTGCCGGATGGCGCCAATCACCCTGATGTCTTTTTTCTCCAGAGAATCCGTCAAATATTTCGCAATATCGTCCGATGGCACCTTATTTAAAACTGCCCAGACATCGGCGATGTTAATCTGTCCGGAGAGTTCTTTTATTTTTTCAGCAACCTCCAGAGAGTCGATCGAGGGCTCGACCACTACCAGCACGCAATCGATACTGGTTTCCACGCCTCTGCCGAAGTGCTCCACGCCGGCTTCCATATCGATTACTGCCACTTCATCCGGTTCGAGGCGGAGCTGTTTTAAGAAAGAGCGGCTGACAATGCCCATCGGACAGGCGCAACCTTCCAGCGCCATCAGAATCTTGCCGATATTGATGAGGCGGATGCCGTCTTTTTCCAGCATATATTCTGGGGGAATGTCAGATAACTGAAGCTCCCGCCGCACCAGGTCAACCTGCATTTCAGGAATGCCCGACCTGATGGAGTCTTCCAACATCTGTTCCAGCTTCTTTTTCCCGCCTAGCAGTCCAATCAATGGCTCCGGGGGTTGACTGAACCCCAGCATCCGGTAAAGCCCTGTATTGGACTCATCGGAGTCTATTACCACCACTCGTTTGCCTCGGTTGCGCAAACTGCCAGCCAATAACCTGGTGACGACACTTTTGCCACTGCCGCCTTTACCACAAACTGCAATTTTGTTCATTTTCACCACATCTTCAGGCGTCTGGGACGCCGTCTCATCGGTACTAATGGTGACAGCCGCATAAATGAACGGTAAATGCTTTCTATTGTATCGTTCGCCCCATTCATCATGCCGGTGGTCACCAGTTCAGACACCATTTTTATATAGTCATCGAAAGTGGGAAATGTTTTCCGGTAGCCTACTTTGTAGGCGTGAATGTAAATGTTATCTTTCCCATATTCATCGATGATAATCTGACTCAGCCCGGTTTTTATTTTAGGAAGGAGCGTGACAGGCCAGGAATAATTGGCATAAGCACGCATTCCGGGCAACGGCGCTTCCTTCAGGAAAGAGTCTATAATATCATCGAAAGCATCATCAGCGCCATTCTCTGCTCCCACAGCCACCATATCGGTAATCTTTTCCAGGAACTGCGTATGGTCGGAAAATTTTTCTTTATAGCCCTGCTGATAAACAGTTGCAAACGGTTTACTGTTCAGAAACTCATTTTTGACCAGCGGAGGCACATCATCTCTGATGACCTGCTTATAACCTTCGGGCCAGAAAGTTTCGGCGGCGGAATCCTCTTCATCGGTATCGGGCATAAAATGCATTGCACACTTCTCTCCTGTATGAGTTAGGGTCCGCCTCTGGCATAAATAACCTGACCGGAAACGAAACTTGATTCGTCGCTGACCAGAAACAGCACGACATTCGCAATGTTTTCTGGGGTGCCCAATCTCCGTAATGGTATCTGGGCAGTGGCAAAACGGCGGAAATCATCCAGATACATTCCTTCCTGTTTTGCCGCATTTCTGGTCATTTCGGTATCGATGTAATCCGGAGCGACACCGTTGACATTGATATTGTAGGGGCCGAGTTCCACCGCCAGCGCTTTCGTGAAACCATCAATAGCCGCATTTGCCGCTGAGTAGGCAGTTTGCCGGCGTTCTCCTAAACCGGCGAGGACAGGTGCAGAAATATTGACAATTTTTCCGTATTTCTGCGTCACCATATAATTCTGCGCCACACGGGAGCAATTGAAACAGCCCTTTACTTGAACAGAAATGGCGGAGTTCCAGTCATTCTCCGCCATTTTATACAAGGGGATATCTTTTCTTATGCCGGCATTATTCACCAGGATGTTCACCCCACCAAAACGCTTTTCCGTTTCGGCGAACATTAGCTCAACCTCTTGAGCATTAGAAACATCTGCCTTAAAAGCAAATGCCTCGTGGTGTGTTTTCCTTAACTTCTCAGCCAGGTTCTCGGCGTAGGCAATTTCAATATCATTGATGATAACACGGGCGCCTTCTTCTGCCAGTTTTATGGTAATGGCTTTGCCAATACCACGCCCGGCTCCAGTAACCACTGCCACTTTATTCTCTAGTTTCACTGCCTTTCACCAAGAAGCCTGAATCTTTAGAGTTTTTTGATTGAGAATTCACAAAAGCCATCTTTGGCGGTTGCTGACGGCATATCCAGGAGAACATCTAAGCCGATGTGTTTCTGCACTGTTTCCAGAGCGGTCGTGCAGTAATTCTTGCATGTCATCAGCTTGGCGGTATCCTCCCCGCATTTTTCCATTATCTTGCCGTAAAGAGCGCAACGCGGTACGCGATATGAGAACTCATCTTTGCTATTTAGAGTGACAGGCAACTTAAGGAATTCCTGCGTGCTTAAATAGGCTATTTCCACAAATCTCTGATACACCAGCGGGAAAATAAGGAACTGGACGCCTTTCCGATTGACCGTTTCATGTATTATATCAATAGTTCTATCGGAATATTCCTCGCCCATCTGGATAGTTTTTTTCATCCACTTTGCGCCCATATCCTTAAAGAAGGCATCGCCTGCTTTTTTAATGTCAGTCTTCGGCTTGCCTTTCAGAGCCTCTGCCAGTGCACTGGAAACCTTATCGGCATTGAACTCTTTACGGAGGAGTTCAATCATGTCCTCATTGAGTTCAAAGGAATACGGCTTGGGAGCGACGAACATCTTGTATGGTTGTTTTTTCAGTTCGGCTAAATAATCTTGCGTCATTCTTGTCTCCTATCCTATATCCATTTCTCGCGTTTTACATGTTCGCGTTCCTGCTTCGGGACATCGATCTTAATTGCACCCACAGGGCAGACATCGATGCAAATATTACAGGCAGTGCACTTATCATACCTCGGAGCACTCAGGACATAATTTCCGTCAACCCTGGGGTCCATCTCTTCCAGTCTTTTCTCCAGCTCCAAAACCCGTTTCACTTCTAACACGAGCATTGGACAAGCCTGCAAGCATTTTTTGCACATGAAAGGAATCGTGCATTTCTTTGAATCAATGGTAATCTTGGGGAATTTTCTTACTGCCGGTAATCCGTATGTCATCTCCAAACCTCCGCAACGGCCGGGACTTTGCCCCTTTCTACGAGGGTAATGGCACCTCTGGGACAACCAGTCTGGCAGAGTCCGCAACCGAAACATTTATAAAGGTCGATATTGGCTTTATCGATAGTTACCTCGAATTTTAGTGCTCCCCACTGACATCTTTGTACACAGACGCCGCAACCGTTGCATTTGTTGTAGTCAACCACTGCCACATAATGTCCCTTTATGACGCCGGTGCCAAAATCAATGGCGTGTCTCAGTGCGCCGCAGGTCGGGTAATCACACTGGCAGAAGCCACCGATGTACGGGGCGCCGAAGAGCATCAGGATATGAACGAACCCCCGTCTGTCCATCTCGTGGTTCCATTCCTTGGCTTCATCGATATCGACGAACGCCACACCGCCTTTGTATCTTTCGGGCCAGCGTTCCCACTTGAGCATGCCAACGCCCATGCCCATACAGGTGTACTCGTGCTCGTTTCTTTCTTCAATTGCACGAAAATGATTACGACAAATGCAGGCAATCAATCCGATGGGGAAACTTAACTCAAGCACCTTATCGGCATCTGCCAGAGGAACCACCTGGCTACCCTGGCCTCTATTTACCAGAGCTTTTTGAATTTTATTGTACTCTTCAAAATTTCCCTCATCAGCTAGCCGTATCAGGTCAGCTACTGTTGGCCCCGCTGGACGGCGGCCTGTCTCCAGACCAGCTTCCGCTCCTTTAAACTCTTCTCCCGGTTCTCTGAGTTTGTACATGTTTCTGGCATAGTTCTTTGGATTCAGATACCAGAGACCATTGCCATGCTTGGGGTCTCCATACTGTGAGCAAAAAATACACATATTATCTTCCTTTCTCCTCTTCCGATATTATAACAGCCTGCTGGCAGTCTCAAAACACAATTGACCGCGCTCAAAGACACAATTGGCACACATCCGGCAGTTCAGACAGCGGTTTGCCTCTTCTACTGCCTGCCAGAAAGCATATCCCAGATTTACTTCTCTGTTTGTTTTTACAGCCTGCCTGCTCTGGAGTTTGGGCATTTCCCAGCGGTCACGCCGGACAAAATAGCCCGGTACCTGTTCCGGTTTAATGGTAATGACATCCATATTACTTTTCGATGGACTGATTGGTTGCCCACTGAGATACTGGTCGATGGAGATTGCGGCTCTTCTGCCTGCTGCCATAGAATCGGTTACCGTACGGCCTGTCCCTGAAATATCACCGGCGGCAAAGATGCCTGCCGTATTGGTCTCACCTGTAGCTTTATTAACCACTACAGTGCCACGTTGACTGATATCGAGAGACCCTGCAGGCAGATTTTCTTTATCAATTGCCTGCCCGATGGCGACGATAATTGCATCGGTTTCTATCTCAAAATCGCTTCCGGTGCCTTCTGACAGTGTCCAGTGAATCCTGCCTTCATTATCCAGTGAAGTGGATGCCACTCTCTTGAACTTAATACCACTTACTTTAGAACCGTTCTTTGCTATGAATTCATGGGGAGCCAGAGACGGGTGAATGCGAATATTCTCTCTCTCCGCAGCTTCAATTTCCCAATCAAAAGCAGGCATGTTCTCCCTTGATTCCAGACAGGCGACATGCACTTCTTTAGCGCCATTTCGTATCGCCGTGCGGGCTACATCCATTGCCACGGCGCCGCCGCCAATCACCCAGACTCTACCGTTAAACGGCTTGAGAATGCCCTGCTTGGCTTCTTTAAGATAAGTGAGCGCCGGCGTTATTCCCTTCAATTCAGCGCCCGGTATCCTCAGCATGACGCTATTTTGTGCGCCGGTAGCAATCAACACAGCCTTAAAACCCTGCTTTTGCAGTGTATCCAGGCTTACGTCCTTACCGATGCGAATGCCAGTGTGAATCTTAATTCCCAGAGCTTTAAGATAATTAATATCTTTTTCGACAGCTCCTTTCGAAAGGATGAAATCCGGGATAGCTGAAGCGAGTATGCCACCGGGAACTGCATCGGCTTCAAAAATTGATACGCCATAGCCTCTCTTCACCAGGTCATGAGCCGCAGTCAAGCCGGCGGGACCCGACCCGACTATCGCTACTTTTGCCTCTTTTACCATCGGTACGGGAGAAGGTTTTTCCTCTTGTCCCCAATCCGCTGCAAACTGCTTCAACCACTGGATTGCCACCGGACTGTCAACTATTTTCCGATTACAATCCGTTTCACAGGGATGGTGACAGACCCGTCCGCAGATGGAAGGTAAAGGATTTGTCTCTCTGATGATGGCGAGTGCCTTGTTAGCGTTGCCTTCTGCCACAGCAATGATGTAATTGGGTACATCCATATGCAGGGGACAGGAGACCTCGCACGGTGAGTATTTGTCTACTGCCGGCCAGCATTTTTCAAAGTGTATATAGGCTGGAACTTTTCTTTTGGAGTCGGGGCTGTAGTAAGTCTTGGCGGCAATTGCCATATTTTCAATCCCTCCTGATTATTTTGCACCGCGAGAAATTCGTATGGAAAAATTGTACCATTAACCGTAAGACAGGGTCAAATAGACTCAGAATGTGCAACGATATTATGTGGAGGAGACTTTTTACGAAAAGCTGAAAGCATGTAATCGCTGTATATTTTCATTGTAGCTATCCCCGTTAAGATAGACAAATTGGCAATCATCGCCAGACTGAATTATAATGTTAGCAATGAGTAGCCTTCTTGTCATTTTAGTCATCACTTTCATCTTTATAGTAGGCGGCGGTCTGGCTTTTTTCCGAATCTTCCGCCGGAAGCAGGCTGCTTATCAGCCTAAACTCGATGAATCGGCAGCGCCTGCAGAAAAACATGTCAAAACGGGTTTCCGCTTGAGTTTCGTCGCTTTACCGATAGTCATCCTCATCATAGCGGCGGGTATTATCATCTATTTTTACGGCAAGCTTCCCAATGAGGTGGCTTACAGTTTTGGCTCAGATGACTTGCCAACGGCGTGGCTCAGTCGCAGCGAAATTATCCTGTGGGCATTTATCCCACAGCTTTTGCTGGCGTTGTTAGCGGTTGTTATTACCTATGGAGCGTCTAATATCAGCTCTCTTTTCAAACAGGGAGAAGATACGGGTATTAAACTAGATGCTATCCTGCTGGTGATGAGCAATATGGTGGTCATCCCGCAATTAATTCTTGTCTTTGCAGTGCTGAACATTTTCAGTTACAATGCATTCCAAACGCACATCAGTTTCATCTGGGCATTTGTGCTCACAGTCGCTGTATTGGGCATAGTTTTATTGAGTATTTTTTTTGTACACGCTATTCGAAAAATCAGGGGTGTTTCCCAAAAGCCCCCTGAAATTACATGAGGAGTATTATCAGTGAGTGAACAAACACCAACCGTTAATATGGATAAAATAGTCTCGCTTGCCCGCCGGCGCGGCTTTATTTTTCCCAGCAGTGAAATTTATGGCGGACTATCTGGTTGCTGGGATTATGGACCACTAGGCGTAGAGTTAAAACGCAATGTTAAACAGGCGTGGTGGCAGGCGATAGTGCAGGAGCGGGATGATGTGGTTGGGCTCGATACCAGTATTCTGATGCACCCGCAGGTATGGGTGGCAAGCGGTCACCTGAAAGGTTTCTCCGACCCTCTGGTAGAGTGTAAAAGCTGTCATATGAGATGGCGGGCAGATGAACTAAAAGAGCAAAAGTGTCCGGCATGCGGCGGGGAATTGACGGCGGAGCGGATGTTCAACCTGATGTTCAAGACACATGCGGGACCGGTCGAGGCGGATGAAAATGTTGTTTATTT
>JAQTPO010000081.1 GCA_028712845.1 Dehalococcoidales bacterium
AAGATAGGCATGCGCCAGACTACCCTTTGCCAGACTCTTCTGGAGAAGGGAAACCGCCTTTTTCTGACCGATAATATCCCACATTTCAATAAATCCTAAAGCTTGTACCCTGACCAGACCTCGACAGGGTATCTAAACCCTCAATTTAAGCATACCAATCCAGATACATCAAAGTATATCGCACCTGGTGATGTCTTCCAGCGTCTCCCGCCGCCGGATCAGTCTGGCTTTCCCGTTATTCACCATAATTACCGCCGGTTTGAAGTAAGCGTTGTAGTTCATAGACTCCGGCAGGCTATAGGCGCCGGCGCCTGCCACTGCCAGAATATCACCGGCGACCATTCGGGGCATCATAATATCCCGAATCAAAATATCACCGGATTCACAGAATTTTCCGGCAATCGTTACCTCGCCAGCATCACGCGCCCTCATTCGCATGGCAAGCACCGCCTCCAGTCTGGCGCCATAAAGCGCCGGACGGATGTTATCCGCCATACCGCCATCCACCGAGGCATAAGTCCTGACGCCGGGGATGTCCTTGACCACGCCAATCGTATAGAGCGCCACCGCAGATTGAGCCACAATCTCTCTGCCCGGTTCCACAATAAGCTTCGGCAGTTCCAATCCCAGCTTCTTACACTCCTTGATGATGGTGGCGGTGATTTTTTCCGCAAAAACGGCGGTGGACGGAGCGGGTTTATCTAGGGTATATTGCACCCCGAATCCGCCGCCGGTATCCAGTTCTTTCAATTCCAGACCATACTTCTGCCGCATCTCAACGGCAAATTTCAGAACGGATTTAATCGATTCCACATAAGGTTCCGTCTCATATATCAACGAGCCGATATGAAAATGCAGACCTAAAACATTCAACCCGCGGATTTTCAATGCCCGCGCTACGGCTTCCTCTTTCAAGGGTAAAGGAAAACCGAATTTGCTATCGAGTGAACCGGTGTTAGTGTACCGGTGCGTCTGAGGGTCAACGCCCGGCGTCATTCTCAGTAAAATGTCCTGTTTCACGCCCTGTTTTTTCACCAGTTTCCCCAGCATCTCCAGTTCATAAAAATTATCCACCACAATCCGCCCGACATGCCACTCCAGCGCCAGTTCCAGTTCACGCTGCGATTTATTGCTGCCGTGTAAATAGACCTTCTGCATCGGGAATTTCACCGACCGGGCAATTCCCAACTCGCCCTCGGAGACTACATCCAACCCCAAGCCTTCTTCATTGATAAGACGCAGCAGAACACCATTGGTATAGGCTTTGCTGGCATAGATAATAAACGAGCTCGGATAGCGTTTGCCGAATTCTTCCCTGAACTCCCTGCATTTTTTACGCAGGTTCACTTCATCGAAGAGATACAGCGGCGTGCCGAATTCAGCCGCCAGCGTCACCGTATCACAACCGCCGACGACTAGATGTCCCTGCTTATTAACTTCGGTGGTTACAGGAAACAAGGGTAACCTTTTGAACATAGACAAATTGGTGATTCCTCTAAATTGTTCTGGCTTTATTCAAAGCACGTAGTTCCAGCAATATTTCTTTGAGCAGTAACAATTCCAGACGGCGCGATTCTACTGTGCTGGCAAGTTTCGCCCATTTCTTCGGGTTATCTTCGGCAATATAATCGTCCACTATCTCAATGACATCTTTCGCCATCATCCTCTCCTATTTGTTCGGAATGTCATTGCGAGTCCTTCCGCTGAAGGATGAAGCAATCTCCGGGAAGAGGAGGAACATCCCCACCCTGAGATACATTCGTCCGATGAAATCGGAACTCAGTATGACAGCTTCGAACATTTTTAAGTTCATTCTAAGAATCTAATTTATTACCGACGTTAATAGATAAATACTAATCCCACCGATATGCCGCAGGGCAGGGACTGGGGGTCCATACTCCGGTAAACCGGGTAAATTTTCCAACCCACTTTGTTGATAAGGTCAACCGCATCGATGCCCATCGCTTCCAGTGAGGGACGGGTCTTTAAGATGTGCGGACACCGTCCGCTATCCAGCTTCTGACACAATCCGCCATTGCACATCGTGTCGCGACAGCCCCCGGCTCCCAATCCCAGCGCAAAGCGATAGCCATCCGCAAAGGCGGCAACCTCCAGCTTAGCGGCAATCTCATCCGTCTTGACCTGGTGTTTCCTGCCGTGAGGATAATAACGGTTAATATCGGCGAAATCTTCAGGCGGGACATCATTTTTGAAAAATATTGCCCATTTGTAACGACCGAATGCTTTACGGATAAAGTCCAGTTCCGGCAAATTCGGCGGGCAGTTACCACACCGACCGTAATTGGGACACGGCGGGATAGCGCATTTCAGCCTGACCCGCTCATCAACCTGGGGCAAATCGGCAGGTATCAGTTTGGCTTCCGACGCACCAAGTTCCAGCACTCGCTTGCAATACCTCTCGAGGTCAGCCTGCAGTGTCTTTTCCTTAACCTCGGTCTGAAAAAGGCGGGGTTTTCTGTTTATTTTCTCAGCCACTTTTTACCTCACTGCTAATTCGTCCTGAATTACAATTCAATATTAGTTGAGTTAGATGGTGAAGTCAATTTGCACTTAATCTGTCATACTGAGCACTTCGTTCCTCAGTATAAACTCCGCGAATGTATCTCAGAGCGGGGATAGGCTGTACTCTAGATATTGACACGGGACTACTGTCTGGGTATAGTAATCATCAATACGTACGTGGTAACTAATACGAATGGTTTTGGTGGCTGGGTTCCCGCCGGAGTTTACCACGTACACTGATACGGGGCGGGAATGACAATGCTCAGGAGACTAAAGATGAACTTCATTGAAAAACTTAATTTAGCGGTCAAGAAAAATAAAAGCATGGTATGCGTGGGTCTGGACACCAGCCCGGAGCTTATTCCTGCCGGAATGACTGTTTTTGAGTTTAATAAGGCAATCATCGACGCCACGGCAGATTCGGTCTGCGCCTACAAGCCGAACATCGCCTTCTATGAAGCGCAGGGTGAAAAAGGACTGGAAGCCCTGTACAAGACTGTCCAACACATTCCGAAAGACATCCCGGTAATCGGGGATGCCAAGCGGGGTGATATCGGCAATACCTCCGCCGCTTATGCCAGAGCGCTGTTCGATTACTTTAACTTCGATGCCGTTACGGTCAGTCCGTATCTGGGTTTCGATTCTTTGGAGCCGTTCCTCAAGTACAAGGGAAAAGGCGTCATCATCCTCTGCCGCACTTCTAATAAAGGCGCCGCCGATTTTCAATCGCTCCTCTGTCAGTACGAAGGGAAAACACTACCGCTCTATGAAATCGTGGCTTTAAAAGCAAGCCGGTGGAACACCAACGGCAATATCGGGCTGGTGGTGGGCGCCACTTATCCTGAAGAATTAAAGACCATCCGTCAGGCACACCCCAATATGCCCATACTGATTCCGGGCGTGGGCGCACAGGGTGGTGATTTAGAGTTGGCAGTGCGCTATGGCATCGATGCTCATCAGAAAGGCATTATCATCAATTCTTCACGTGGTATTATTTATGCCTCTAAAGGAACAGACTTTGCGGATGCGGCAAGGGGCGCGGCTGAAACCCTGCGCAATGAAATTAATAAATGCATTGCTGGGCTGAAGAAATGACACGATGTCATCAGAACCCCCGATAACATCAGGAGGGAGCAATCTCTGGACGATAAGATCTCTCCACCCTGAGATTGCCACGCGGAGTTTACACTGAGGAACGAAGTGCTCGCAATGACAAGGAGCTATCTGGCTGGAAATTAATCTCGGTGATGTGGTACGGCTGAAAAAGAAACACCCCTGCGGCGGTTATGATTGGCAGGTAGTCCGGGTTGGCGCTGATATCGGCATCGTTTGTCTGCAATGTAAACGGCATATCATGCTGGAACGCGCCGTCTTTGAACGCAGGGTGAAGGAATTTATCTCAAAAGGCTAAACCTCGCCTCACTCCTTTGCCACTGTTATCGATAAGCGGTAATCGCCATCGGCAATGGGCTTACCCGCTTCGGGGTATGGTGACACAGTGCAGACAATTTTATAATTTTGAAAAATATAACCCTCGGAACTACCTGTCCCTGCTGAATCTGTCAGAGTTATGGGGTTCTCGGTGTTATCTTTAGTAATCTCAATAGCACAACTCACCTGTCCGGCCCAAATACATGTCACACCTTTCGGACAGCGGCTGTCCTCAATTACATCGACGAATTTGATATCCATTGATTCGCTTGCGATGCGGGTGCTTTGCCCCACAGAAAGAGTAAACTCAGAACCCAAAGAAGCTTTGCTTGCGCTGCTGCAACCGGATAATAGTACGACTCCGGACACCAGAATCAGCAGGAAACAGAGCCGTTTCAACATTTGCCACCTCCCGTGTGTTAAACTGTGCTCGTATCTGCATATTAACACTGCCTCATATCAACCGCAAATAAAATAGTATAATAAAGATTATTCGACTGGTAGGACAACGCAATGGATAGAGAGAAATTCGAAGAGCTGGTAGAAATAGCAGTCAAAAAACTGCCGGAAGAGTTCCTCGACCGTCTGGATAATGTGGACGTTCTGGTTGAAGACCAACCAAAAGCAAGCCAGCTGCGCAAAGCCGGGCTGAAATCTAATCAAACGCTTCTCGGCTTGTACGAAGGAGTGCCGCAAACCAGACGCAGTAGCGGCTACGGAATGGTCTTACCTGATAAAATAACCATCTTTCAGGGACCGATCGAAGCAAAATGCCGTAATGGCAGCGAAATTATCGCTGAAATTGAGAATGTGGTGAAGCACGAAATCGCCCACCACTTCGGCATCAGCGATGCAAGACTGCGCGAACTCGGTAGATATTGACATATCCTATCGGTAAACATGGTTTGAGCAAAAGCATTTTATTGGTGTATACTAACAGGCAGTTAGTATTCGTTGAATTTAATTTACAGCCACAAAATCGCTTTCGAACTCCAGCAACTACAAGTTAGTGAGTTGAGTGAGGGTAGATAAGATGAGTAAAAAAGTGCTTGTGGTCGATGACGATGTGGACTTTACCGAAATTGTCAATGTTGTCCTGAGCCGTGAAGGGCTTGATGTTCTTACCGCCTCAAATGGCAGAGAAGCCTTACGCATCCTGTTTGAAGCAAAACCCGACCTCGTACTCCTGGATGTCATTATGCCTCAAATGGATGGCTGGCAAACATGCAAGTACATCCGTGAGGCTTCCGATATTCCCATCATCATACTCAGCGGACAGAGCCGCAGTGAGGATGACATCGTACGTGGTCTGGACCACGGCGCCGATGAGTACATCCTCAAGCCAATCAGCAACCGGGAGCTTGCTGCCAGGGTGAAAGCCATATTACGCCGCGCCGAGCTTCCCTCCGCAAAGGAACCGGAGCAAAACAATATATATATCGATGACCATCTCGTGGTAAACCTTGAAGAACGCAAGGTATTAGTCAATGGCGAGCGAATCAGGCTGACTCCAATTGAGTTCCGATTATTTTCACAATTAATGAATAATGCCGGCAGAATCCTTACTCATAAACAATTACTGGAAAAAGTATGGGGTTGGGAATATACGGACGATGTTGACTATGTCCGAATTTATATTTCTCACCTGCGCCAGAAAATAGAAGAAAATCCCTCACAGCCGCATTACATTCTCACCGACCCCGGGGTGGGCTATTATTTCCATAAATAGGACATTCAATTCTCGAATCGATGCTATACTTGGGGATAATCCTGCTTGTAATTATTATTCAATAAAATGGAGGTCAAATATGGTTGACATTAAGAAAATCAACGAGGCTTTCAACACCTATCTTCGTCCTCAGACCTTCCCTCTCGCCATCAGGATGTGCCAGTCAGCAGATGAACTGCCGGAGAAAGTCAGAATCCCAAAACGTGACATGGGAATCGATATTTCCCTTTGCCATGCGATTGCAGTGGCGCGGGTGTACGGCTGGACAATAGCAGTCGATAAGTATCAGTCCTGCTATGCCGCCGGACTCAGTTTAGGCTTTCTGCCGCTTCTGCCGGATGTTGTCGATGGCAGTTATCAGGCAGCTCTGGGGCTATGGGGAAATACCAAAGAACAAGCAGCCGCCGCTGTTAAAGAAATGCCCAAATTCGATTATGGCAAATATAAATACGCGCTAATTGCACCGATAGATAAAACTACCTTCGAACCACACGTTTTTCTTTTCTACGGGAATCCGGCTCAGGTCTGGATATTACTCAATGCCTATCTATCCGGCAATGGCAAGCGTGCCCTTAATCTCACGATGAAAGTCGGCGGAGGTTGTAATACTTATCTCACAAAAGCAATGCAGCAGGACGAAGCCCAGTTTGCCATCGTAGGCACAGGGGAAAGGCTGGTTCCGCATCCTCAGGACTCAGAATGCGCCTTCTCAGTGCCTGTCAGCAAAATAGAAAAGACGGTCCAGGGTCTGGAGAAAGGTTACAAGACCGGCGTCTTCAGGTATCCCGTCCCGAATTTCCTGCGCTACAATTCACAGCACCCTCCGGGATATGATAAGATGAGAAGTCATTTGTTAGGAGAATCTTAGTTATACCAGATTGGAAGGAAGAGCTATTTTGAAAAGAGGCGATGGACGAACCTACGACCAATTAAGACCTGTAAAAATAACCCCCGGTTTTCAGAGTTTTGCGGAAGGCTCCGTGTTAATTGAGCTGGGACGCACACGCGTAGTGTGCTCGGTCAGCATGGAAGATAGAGTACCGTCATTCCTGAGAAATAGCGGCACAGGCTGGGTTACGGCGGAATACTCGATGTTGCCGAGAGCCACGCTCATCCGGACCGAACGTGAATCTGCCCGCGGGAGGGTTTCCGGCAGGAGCCAGGAAATTCAGCGCTTAATCGGGCGGTCATTAAGGGCTGTTACCGATATGAAATCTATCGGGGAAAGAACATTCACAATCGATTGCGATGTTTTGCAGGCAGACGGCGGCACCAGAACCGCCGCTATCACCGGCGCCTATGTCGCGCTCTATCTGGCAATGGACAAACTGGCAAATATGGGTGTCATTTCCTCGGTTCCGCTGAATTATGCCGTAGCCGCAACCAGCGTAGGCGTGGCTCACGGCACAAGACTGCTGGACCTGTGCTATGATGAAGACTCTCAGGCTGAAGCTGATTGCAATATCGTTATGACCGGCAAAGGCGAGTTCGTAGAAATTCAGGGCACCGCTGAGACCAAGCCATTCAACAAGGAAACACTCGATTTTCTGCTGTCATTAGCGGAGAAGGGTATCAGGGAACTATTTGCAGTGCAAAAGGCAGTGATTGATGCTGCCCGACGACGATAGGTAAAAGCTCCGCATGGTTAAGGATGTTTAAGGAGGGCGTTTAGCCCTCCTTAACGTTAAACAGTCTCCCCACCACACTGAGATACATTCGCGGAATTTACACTGAGGAACGAAGCGCTCAGCATGACAACAACCGTTACGGTCTGACCTGTCCGTTGCCGAAGATGAGCCACTTGTAAGTTGTCAATTCCTTCAGACCCAGAGGCCCGCGGGCGTGCATCTTTTGCGTGCTGATGCCCATTTCCGCACCTAAACCGAACTGACCGCCATCCGTGAAGCGGGTGCTGGCATTGACATAGACACAAGCAGCATCCACTTCGTTGAGGAAGCGCATACCGGAGCTGTAATCCTCGGTGACGATGGCTTCGGAGTGCCCCGAACCGTACTTTACAATATGCTCCAGCGCCTCATCCAAAGAGTCCACCACCTTGACGGCGGCGATGAGCGCCAGGAATTCCTTACCCCAGTCTTCTTTGGTTGCTGCCTTCAATTTTAATCCGCGCTTTGTTTTCAGGATTGCCAGCGAGGGTTTATCGCAATGCAGTTCCACACCGGCTTTTGCCAGTTCTCTGGCAACTGCAGGCAGATATTTTTCCGCAATACCCTTGTGCACCAGAATCGTATCCAGCGCATTACAAACGGATGGCTTTTGCACCTTGGCGTTATAGACAATCGCTACCGCTTTTTCTAAATCTGCCGTGAGGTCAACGTAGGTATGACACACACCGATACCGCCGGCAACAACCGGCATCGCCGCATTTTGAGCGACAAACTTGACGAAACTTTCGCCGCCGCGGGGTATCATCAGGTCGATATATTCGTTCAGCTTCAGCATTTCATTGACCAGAGAGCGGTCGGTATTTTCCACGAACTGCACAGCGCCTTCGGGGACACCGGCACGGCTTACGGCTTTTTGTACAAGCTTCACCAGCGCTATGTTGGAATTGAAGGCTTCCTTACCGCCGCGGAGAATGACGGCATTACCCGATTTCAGACACAAAGTCGAAATATCAATCGTAACGTTGGGACGGCTTTCATACATCGCACCGATAACACCGAGCGGCACCCTCTTTCTGCCGATGAGCAAGCCATTGGGCATAGTACGCATATCGAAGACCTCACCCACGGGGTCGGGCAGTCCGGCGACGGTCAGCACGTCCTTTGCCATCCCCTCCAGCCGCGCCTCATTCAGCAGTAATCTGTCCTGCATGGTCTTATTGATGCCGTTAGCATCGGCAGACTTTATGTCTAGCATGTTGGCAGCGAGGATTTCCTTTGTTTTACTCCGCAGGTCATCGGCAATATTCTTCAGAGCCTGGTTCTTTATATCCGTAGAAAGATAAGCCAGCTTGCGGCTCGCCTCTTTCGCGGCTTTTCCTTTTGCTTTCAGTTCTGTAATGGCATTTGTCATCGGTTTATCCTCTCTGCGTTATCTCATGTCAGGGAATAGCCTATTATAGAGCACTGTGAAATATGACACAACGCTCAACTCAAATCATGCTTAAACACAACGTTGTTTAATAACAGCTTGAAGCCAATCATAGTATCTCTCTATCCCTACTTCAGTCAGAAAAAGAAAGAAATCAAGTTTGCCTTGCATC
>JAQTPO010000082.1 GCA_028712845.1 Dehalococcoidales bacterium
TAGCGCAAGCCACCTGACAGCCATCTAGTGCCACTATTCTCTTCGCGCTCTTGGCGGATTCCACCATCCCCTCAATGTGAGCACAGATACCCGCCAAACAATAAATACGTCCTACTTTCTCCATATCGAGATTTATTGCCACCTGATTGGTAATCAGCCCACAGTTGGAACCCCCTGAGCAAGGCAAGAAAATAATATCCTCGGCTTTGCATTCGCAAGTAAAGGCTACTTTATCGTGAGGTTTATTTTTGACCATAGTTTCCCCTCCTACTATTAGACGATCTCATAGATAATTGGTTTCCGTCATTCTTTAGCTAAGTCCGTAGTAATGAACTTAGTTACCTCTGCTTTACTGGGCACCCGTCCAGAGAAAACCAGCTTTCCATCAATTACCAATCCGGGTGTTGCGAGGATAGGATACTCCATAATTTTCTTGATATCATTGATATCCTCAACTTTGACATCAACACCCAAGTCTTTTACGACCTCTCGTACTGTTTTCTCCAATTGCTGGCATTTAGCGCAACCAGGACCTAATACTTTGATTTCCATTGTCTCCCCTCCAATATTTTTATTTGATAATTAACTCTCAAGCTA
Organism: Dehalococcoidales bacterium; assembly: GCA_028712845.1. The sequence continues at coordinate 598 of JAQTPO010000082.1, forward strand.
GGATTTTAAATAAACAGATAACCAAAAGCGTTGAATAAATAGCCAATTACTATGATACCCAGAGTAACGATGCCAAAAAAGATTACCAGGAGTTTCATCTTAATAACGTTCTTCAACATAACCATTGATGGGAGTGAGAGTGCTGTGACAGCCATCATAAAAGAAAGTGCTGTCCCAAGTCCTACCCCCTTTGATACCAGCGCTTCCGCGATTGGCAGCGTTCCAAAAATATCGGCGTACATAGGAACGCCTACTGCTGTCGCGACTAGAACAGAGTACCACTTATCTTGGCCTAGAACGGCAGCTATTATTGGCTCTGGAATCCAGTTGTGAATAGCAGCGCCTATTCCCACTCCTATCAAGACATAGAGCCATACCCTCTTTATGATGTCTAATACCTGACTCCTTGCGAAAATGATTCTATCGTGCCTGGTCAATTTCTCTTGTTCAACTTCCATCATTGGGGTGTTTAAGACAAATGGCTCGATATACTTCTCCAGTTTAAGTTTGCTAATAGTCGTTCCTGCGACAACAGCGAGTATGACACCAACGACAACATAGGCCAAGGCAATAGGCCAGTTAAAGATACTGGCGAGTAAAAGCATAGATGCCAAGTCTACAAGAGGTGAAGATATCAGAAATGAAAAAGTAACGCCAATCGGTAATCCAGCTCGTGTAAAGCCAATGAATAGGGGAATGGATGAGCAGGAACAAAATGGAGTTATTGTCCCGAGCAAAGCGCCTAGGAGATTCCCCCAAATACCAGTAAATCTCCCGAGGATTTTCCTGGATCTTTCGGGCGGGAAGAAGCTTTGGATATACGATATTACAAAAATAAGGATGGAAAGAAGTACGAATATCTTCACCACATCATAAATGAAAAATTGAATACTCCCCCCGAGCTTACCTTCAACATCCAGTTTAAAGACATTAGTGACTAACCAATCGACTAAATTGCTTAGCCATTCCATTCTAAGTAACTGATCATTTAACCATTCAAAGATAATCAAGTAGTTTCATTCCTAAGTCTATGAGTTTCTGTCATTTTCAATAAATATTTATTACTTTTAGAACCGAAATGCTTCAATTATGATCAGGAAGCCGCCTGTGTCTTTTACATGAATTATTAGCACATCCCAGCCCTATACGTCTGGCTTTCTTGAGTTGCTTGCAATCCATTCCCATCTGTTTATTCTCTTTAAATGCCTCTTTTGTCGCTTTTAAAATAGCTTTTAAAGATATGTTCATCCCATCCCAATCTATGGAATAGAGTGACCAGAGACCGTCTTTATGGAACTTTAGAAAACCCACATCGTAAAGAGTGGTTAAGATTCGCGATGCTTTTGATTGGGATATTTCAAGGGCTTGCATTACCTCACAGACACAGCATTCCCTTTGCAAAATTAAGTTCAATACTCTTAGCCTTGATTCATCAGATAATGCCTTATAGATTTTGGTTAGTTCTCGCATCGATTTCCTCCCAACTAGATGCATAATCTTGCATCTATGCATATAATAGCTTGTTTCTTGATTATTTGTCAATATTTTTCAGGCACATGGTTTTACCTCAGGTCTAAACAGTATTAATGGTATAATTGAATTTACTGATGGATATTCTGGCAGAACTTAACCCGGCGCAGCAGGAAGCCGTACAGGCAATCAAAGGCCCCGTGCTCATCCTCGCCGGACCCGGCAGCGGCAAGACCCGCGTTATCACCCAGCGTGTGGCTTATCTCCTCAAAGTCGTCAAGGTCAACCCGCGGCGTATCATTGCCGTTACTTTTACCAATAAAGCCGCCAAAGAGATGACGGAGCGCCTCGATAAGCTGGTGCCCGGCTCCATCAAGCAACTGACCATCGGCACCTTTCACGCCATCTGCGCCCGGATTCTGCGGATTGACGGCAAAGCCATTAATATCGCCCCTGAATTCGTGATTTACGATGACGACGACCAGACGGCAATCGTCAAGCGTTGTCTTCTGGAATTGAACCTAGACCCCAAACAGCATGCCCCCCAGGCGATTATCACTGCCATTTCCAAAGCCAAGAGCAAACTGATTTCACCCGCCGATTATGCGAAGCGGGGACGCAGTTACTTCGAGGAAGTGGTCGCGCGTGTCTATGAGCGCTACGAACAGGTCCTCGCCGAAAGCAAGGCGTTGGATTTCGACGACCTGCTGATGAAGACGGTGCTTTTATTCCGCAGGCACCCGGAGGTGCTTGAACGCTATCAGGACAGGTACATCCACGTGATGGTGGATGAGTTTCAGGACACGAACCTCGTTCAATATGAACTCATCAAACAGATCGGCGAAAAATACCGCAATATCTGCGTCGTGGGCGACCCCGACCAGTCGATTTATTCCTGGCGCTCTGCCGACCTGCGCAATATTCTCAGCTTCGAGCATGATTATCCCGACGCCAAAGTCATTTTGCTGGAGCAGAATTACCGCTCCACCAAGATTATTCTGGAGACTGCCTCCAATGTCATTTCCACCAATCAGAAACGCAAGGCAAAGCGACTCTGGACGGAGAATGCGGAAGGGGAACGGGTGGCACTGGTGGAGGCATACACCGAGCAGGAGGAAGCCCAGTTTGTCGTCCGTGAGATTGAAAAGCTGGTTGCCAAGGGCGATTTCCGTCCGGGCGATTGTGCGGTGATGTACCGCACCAATGCGCAGTCGCGTGTCCTTGAAGAAGCCTTTATCCGCTACGGCACACCCTACCGACTGGTCGCCGGGACACGGTTTTACGAGCGACGCGAGGTCAAAGACATCATTGCCTATTTCCGTCTTATCCAGAATCCGCAGGACAGCGTCAGCCTGCAGAGAATTATCAATGTGCCCGGTCGGGGCATCGGGCAGCAGACGGTCGCCAAACTATCCGGTTGGGCGAAATCGATGGGTGTCCCGTCGTACGATGCTATGCGACTGATTGTCGAGGCAAAGCAGAATAAGGATACCGCTCAGCTTCCCTTCGATGCACGGTCGGCAGACACGCTGGCGCGATTCAGTGTAATGATTGCCGACTTCGTGGAAAAGAGCCAGACGATGGACATTGTCGAGCTCTTCAATACGGTGACAGGCAATAGCGGCTACAAGCAATATCTCGAGAACGACCCCGATAAGGATGAGCGCTGGGAGAACATCATGGAACTGCGCACGGTGGCGCAGCAGTACCGCGAACTTCCCCCGCGGGAGAGTTTGACGGCTTTTCTGGAGAGCGTGGCGCTGGTGTCCGATGTGGACGGCTACGATGAAAAGCTGGACAGGGTGACGCTCATCACCCTGCATCAGGCAAAAGGACTGGAGTTTCCGGTGGTCTTCATCGTGGGTGTGGAAGAGAAACTGCTCCCGCATATACGGTCGATGGACGACCCCGACCAATTGGAAGAGGAGCGGCGACTCTGCTATGTGGGCATTACCCGCGCCAAGAATCGACTCTACCTGATACATGCGTTCCGGCGTACCTTTATGGGTACGAATACGGTAAATCCGCCCTCGCGTTTTCTGGACGATATTCCCCGACATCTGGTCACCACGCCAGGGTGGCAAGGAGAGGAAACGAAGGTTTCCGATGCTGTTTTTTCGTGGAACCGGGTGCGGATCGAGACTCCGACTGATAAATCGATAGTAAACAACGGCACACCGGCGGTGGATTTGAAGGCGGGCGACCGCGTCCGGCACAGCCAGTTCGGGGAGGGAGTGGTGGTGAACAGTAAGAAGGTACGGGAAGACAGCGAGGTCACGGTGGCTTTCAGTGGTCAGGGTATCAAAAAACTGCTGCAGAGTCTGGCTAAACTGGCAAAAATATAAGATAAGGTTTATCCGGCTCAATATCGTTAATAAAAAAGAAATCTAACCATTGTGAGCCCCTGATATTATCGGTGACGTGGAAATCTCTGTGGAACATCGGACTCAGGCACAAGTGAGATTGCTTCGGGTACTTCGTATCCTCGCAATGGGACCAACTGACATATACTAAGGGAATAAAATTAGATAAGCCCTTGACAATGTACACGTAAGCGTGTAGGATAAATTAACCATGCCGATTAAAGTGCTCAGTCCGCAGGTAGCCGCCAAGATTGCCGCCGGGGAGGTGGTGGAAAGACCCGCCTCGGTGGTGAAGGAACTGGTGGAGAATGCGCTGGACGCCGGCGCAGAACAGATTACCGTTGAAACAAAAGGCGGTGGACTGGAATCCATCCGCGTGACCGACGACGGCAGCGGTATCGAGTCGGCAGAAGTTGAATTAGCATTCGGACGCCACGCCACCAGTAAAATCAGTCGCGCCGAAGATTTAGAATCAATCAGCACACTCGGCTTCCGCGGCGAGGCGCTGGCAAGCATTGCCGCCGTGGCGCAGGTAGAGGTGACGACCGCTACCGAAGGCGCAGCGGTGGGCGACTCTCTGGTTTTGAAAGACAGTTTAGTAGTTAAGCACGTTCAACAAGCCCGTTCTTATGGTACGACCATTACCGTGCGAGAGCTGTTCCGCAATGTGCCCGCCCGACTCAAGTTCTTGAAGTCGGTAGCGACGGAAAACAGTCATATTGCCGGCGTGGTCAGCCAGTATGCCCTTGCCTATCCGGAGGTCCAGTTTTCGCTATCGATCGACGGTCGGGCTACGCTGCAGACGTCCGGCAGCGGCAAATTATTGGATGTCGTCATTGCGGTTTACGGACTGGAGACTGCTCGACAGATGCTCGATGTGACCGGGGGAGAGCTCGGCTGGCAGGCAGGTAATGCCGTGCCGATTACCATCCCCGGTTTAGTTGGCGCGCCGACTTTGCACCGGGCGGGACGCGATGCGCTCCACTTCTTTGTGAATCGGCGTGTCATCGGCAGTCGTTCGCTCACCTGGGCGGTCGAAGAAGCCTACCAGGGACTTTTGATGCAGGGGAAACATCCCATTGGTATTATCAATATTTCTCTACCGCCTGCTGAGGTGGATGTCAATATTCACCCGACCAAGGCGGAGGTGAAGTTCCAGAACGAACGCAGTGTTTTTGCCGCTGTGCAGAAGGCGGTCAGAAGCACACTGGTCGCCACGGCGCCGGTGCCTAAAATCGAAGAGGTTGCCAAACCATATACAGGCAGGACTGCTGTCTCCACCCAACCTTTGTGGTCGCCGACTGCCGGAGGGACCGGTTCCTTACCACTTACAGCAAATCAGACCCCGAGGCTGACATTACCTGTGTTGAGGGTCATCGGGCAGGTTGCCAGCAACTACATCGTTGCTGAGGGACCGGATGGTTTATATATCATCGACCAGCATGCCGCGCACGAGCGGATTCTTTACGAGCAACTGCAAGAGCAGAAAGCCGGTCAGGGGATTCAGGTGCAGGGAATGCTGGAGCCATACAGCTTCGAGGTCACGCCGCAACAGGACGAGATGCTGAAATCGGGCGCAGAGAACTTGACTGATTTCGGCTTTACGCTCGAGCCGTTCGGGGAGCGGACCTATCTGGTGCGGGCGATGCCGTCGGTGTTGAAAGACGGCGACTGGCTGGAGGCATTGCGGGAGATTCTGGACAGCCCGCGGGATAAAAAGACCGACCTCACGGATAATATTATCAAGTCGCTGGCATGCCACAGCGCTATCAGGGCGGGAAAGGTACTGACCGACGACGAGATGCGGGAATTGATTCGCCAGTTAGAGAAAGTGAACCTGCCGAATACCTGCCCGCACGGTCGTCCGACCATTCTCCACCTGACCATCAGACAACTGGAGAAAGAGTTCGGGAGAGCTTAGGGAAAGTTAACGTAATAGACCGATATTAAATTACCACTGAAGGAAATCCGGATGTCTGATCAGGATTGACTATAATGATGCAACCCGTAAAGAAGCTGTTGTATTCAATGTTATCCAGTCACATGCAATAACACATCACGTAATTTGCGTCTGTAAACTTGTGCCTTCTTGTTCTTGCCTTCTGCACTGACACGGCAGTAAATAGCTGTTTTCATTTCTCCATCCCTCACCAAACAAGATAAATTTTCGTTATTACTGCGAACATTGAACAATTTTATCCCATTTGTCCTTGTATTCAACTAATTCATCTGGTTCAATATCTACACCTTTCCATTTCTCTACCCCATCTTTCCCAATACGAATGGGACAATTAGACTCATCTATCCTCCAAAAGCCTTTTTGAACTCTTTCTTTAAGCCAACCATACTTAACATATCTCCTCCAATCTTTGCTGTTTAAAATATAATAATCTGGCATTTCGCCTAATTGTTTGTTTTGATAATCAACAAATACAATTACTATATCCTCGCCAATAATTCCTTTTACAAGTACCCAATATTTCTTTTGTTTTGTTTTCACCTGAATGTTTAACATTCTGCCAGTCCCGATTTGAACTAATAGATCTGTCCTTTTTCTGTTTGCAAGAGTTAATTGAGCATAAATACCTCTTCGACATAATTCACTTGCAACGGTATATTCACCTGCCAATGCCAAATACTCTTTTTGGAGTTCCATTTTTTACTCCTTCTTAAATTGACTAATTGTTTTTTCTATGCCTGCCTTATTGTTGAATCCGGCAAAACTGACTGTTCTCTCTTTAGCAAATTTATTGATCCTCGGCAAATTCAGTTTACATAGTAAAAAGGTTTTCTTTTTAGCGTAATAGTAAATTTCTTTATCTTTCCCTATAAATAATTCCAACCTCTTGTATAAAAGTTCATATGCCATATATAGAGCTGTTAAATAGAGGAAAGGGATAAACGTTATTAATAATGTTATCGGAAGTAAAAAAGCTGTTAAATTATGTAATACCCAAAAGTTTGTAAAGTCATTGTTTATCTTTTCGATACTAAATATTAATACAATAAAACCAAATATCCCGATTATCACGTTTGCTATTTTATTTACAGGTAAATATTCCTTTTTCTTCTCGGTAAATGCAGCAATAATAACAAATAATGTAACGATCGGTACTATAAACATTTCAGCTATAAAGCTAAAAGTATATAAATTTACAATGAATTCAATTATAACCATGATTTTAAAATTACGCATTATCAATTTTTTAAAATATAGTTCCTCTTTTTTCGCTTGATCTATATTTATCAATAAAACTGACGCAACACCTAATATCCAGTAAATCGAATTTTTAATCAGCGAAATGTCCCATAAATTAACCTTATAAAGCAAATATATCTGCAAACTAATATACAAAAGCATCAGAAAAAATAATAATATTACATATTTATTAAAAAAAGACTTAATTACAGCTACAAATGATGACCTTATTTCATGTTTAAATAAAAATATAACAATAAATATCACCATCCAAAGAAAAGTTGCTAATTCCCTGCTATTGAATATGTCTGTTAAATGATCCATTCTTTCTCAATACCCTAACAGTTTAGGCAATTCTACCATATTTAATAACATTAAGTTACCTACTGACATTTTTCTAATAGCAACCATTATATTTAAGCAAGGCATCCTGCGCACCATTTCGGGGTTTGCCCCCTTGTTCACTTCGGTGGCTACGGGAGATCGGAAACGTATCCACCTGCGGCGTCGGATTCCCGCCTGCGCGGGAATGACAATGGGGGAGAGTTTCCCCACATCCCGGGGATTGCTTCGCGGAGTTTACACTGAGGAACGAAGTGCTCGCAATGACAAACAGTGTTATTCATCTGGATTCCCGCGAAGGCGGGAATGACAATTTGGGGATGAGGACACAGGCGGGGACGCCTGTGCCACCATTTCGTCTTTCAGATTGAACTGCTTTCCTGTACAATAAAAACGATATGATTGATATTCTGAATGTCGTCCTGCCGACTTTTCTGGTTATCCTTATCGGTTTCCTCATCGGCAAATTGAGCAAAATCGACCTGTCCGGTATCGTCGAGGTGCTCTTCTGGGTGGGCTTACCGTCGCTGGTCTTCACCTCGATGCTCGATAAACCGATTTTCCTTGCCGATGCCGGTAAGGTCTGGGCAAGCAGTTTATTAATCACGTTCGGCTGCGGCATCGTCGCCTGGATTGTGTTCCGTTCGTTACACCAGAAGCACTCGGGGGTATATCTCCCCATTATGCTGATGAACACGGTGAATATCCCTCTCCCCATCATTTCGCTACTCTACGGAGCCGATGGATTATTTGCCGCCGTGCTTTTCTATATCCCCAATGTGATTGTCCTGTACTC
>JAQTPO010000001.1 GCA_028712845.1 Dehalococcoidales bacterium
CTTTTTTGTGGCTAAAAAGGGCAGAGAGCGCCGATGCCCGATGGCAGTGCAGAGCACGAAGGCAGGGATACTATCGGCGGTTGCGTACTTTTGGAAGTCCGATGGGACAGTTGCATGGTACGAACCATAACCAATGAGAGTAGGCGCGCCCCGTGAATATCGGGAAAGGAGGGAAAACCAGCTATGGCAGATAAGGACACTATTTTTATCCTCACCAGGGAAGATGTCATCGGGTGCGCCAGGGAGATGGGGATACCCGAGGGAGCCATCACCGATGATATTCTTGCCCAGGTTAAGAAAGGCGTGGAATGGGGCTTAGAGTGCTGGTCTGAGGTAGTGAAAACAGCCATTGACTTCGCTCTAAAAAGCTAACCTGTAATCCATCAAATCTAAAGGGCTATCTATGCTCGGGAAAGGAGGTGTTATTGTGCCCATAAAATGGAATGCCAAAAGGGTTGAGGAATCGACCGACATGCTCGAAGAAGCTCTGAGAAAAGCGGTAGAGCCTCTGGAAGAAGACAGGCTTATTGCCAGGGAAGCCCTGAATATCCCTGAGTTGCCGCTATATGTCGGCCAGAGCTTCATGAACCTCATCGGTAAGATTGACTACAGCATAGGCGGCGGCCGCTTCTCACCGGAGGGATGGATTGACCGGTATATCAAGAGAATCCGTGAGAATATCCCCACCGAAGCCGTCAAGGAAGTCGAGGTAAGAGAAAAGTACGGCAGCACGCTATCTCTTGTCTAAAACTGTCTCAACCTATTTCAAAGGGCTAACCATGTCTAAAATCATACGAAGGGAGGTGATAAAGTGACTACGCAACTCGACCTCTTCGAGGAAGCGAAGGTCGATATAGGGAAGCCGGAACCAATGACCGAGGTCAGGCTGGGGCGGTGTTCCGACCGGGTCCCGCTGCGCAAGCAGCGCAGGGCAGCCGTGGTCAAGCTAATGGATATCCTTGCCGACCTCGAGGGCAAGGATATCTACATCGGCTCGTATGATGCCGGCGGCCGGCATTTCTGGCTCGATAACCTGAAGCTTCAACGGCTCCAGCTGGAATACCATCCTTTTCACCTTAGAGAGGATACCAGTTTCATCCCTACCGTTGTAGTGCTCTGGGGCAGCCGCGGTGGCAACGTCAGAATATTTACCGATTATCTGGTGGACGTCCGCGAGCAGGAATACCAAGGTTACTTTCACTATCTTCTCGACTTCCGCAACGGCTTCTGGGAAAGCCCGATAGACAAATACCGGGCCCACTACGCCTGCCTGCACATAACCAGGTTCAAGGATTAAAGAGGAGGTTAACCACAATTGAATAAGACAGTGGAAAAAGGCATCTCTGATATTGTGGGATGCCTAACCGACCCCATTATTGTATTTCCGGGAGGCTGGGGAGACACTTTGCCAGACTGGCTCAAGACGGCCATTACCCTGGAAAGGATGATGGGGAACATGAAGGAACTGAAAGGGGAGGAGCCAACCGGCACTGATGCCGAAGCCTGTGCCTATCTCATGACAGTTTCCCTAACCCAGCCGATGGATAGCGACTGGACTCAAATCTACTTATACGTGGCCAGTCAGACTTACAAACGATGGGGTAAAGGTGAGATGCCAGCTGATATCGCTGTAGAATCCATCAACGACTACCAGATGCAGGAACTGAACAGACTCAAGTCCTGGCTTTACAGACGGCGCACCAAGGCTAGGCAGGAAATGGAGCGAAGTGAGAGACGGCAGCAGAAAGAAGAGGAGGGGTCCCAGAGAAAAACGGAACAACCTGCATTGTTTGAAATAATGAAACCGATGGGTATCCCTGACTAAGATATAGTAAAGTTTTATTTGGTTGGCAAAAATCTTAGAGAGGAGATACCCGGATGCATTATATTGGAATGGATTGTCACATCACAACTATGGATTTTGTCGTGGTCGATGAAACAGGGAAAGTAACCAAGACCGGTAAGGTAGAAACCGGCGCTAAAAATTTCATGGAGTTTGTGAAGAGTATTCGGCAACCGCGTACGATATTTACGGAAGAGGGTACACTGGCCGCTTGGGCATTGGACGTCTGTGTTCGATTTGGGGAAAAACTGGTGATAACTGACTCAAGGAAGAATCGCTGGATAGGTGCTTCTGGGCAAAAGGATGACCCTATTGATGCTTTGAAACTGGCACAGTTAGCCCGGGGCGGTTATATCAAAGAGATTCACCATCCGATCGGTCAACGCCGGCGTTTCAGAGAACTGATGATGGCCTATTATGATACCAGCAGAGACGTTACACGCATCAAGAACAAAATTAAAGCCAAGTTCAGGCAAAACGGGATACAATGCACCGGGCAAACGGTCTATTCAAAAGTCCATCGTGAAGAATGGCGACGAAAGTTACCTCAAGAGTCAGCTCTTCTTGTTATTTTAGATAGCCTTTGGCTGCAATTGGATCAAACGGAGCAAACAGAAAGAAATATTTTATTAGCCGCTAAAGCTCAGGGTAAACAATTCCCGGAGATAAGGCTCTTTAAGGACGTCCCAGGGATTGGCTTTATTACTGCGGCGACAATATCTGCTATTGTGGAAACACCCCACCGTTTTGCCAATAAACGAAAACTGTGGATGTATGCCGGCCTGGGCATAGTTAGAAGGTCATCGGGAGGAAAATTATACACGGAAAAATTAACCAGTGAATATAACCGCCTGTTAAAGTATGCTGTCAAACAAGCAGCTCAAGCCGCTATTCACGCAAAAGATAATCCTTTTCGACGGACTTACCTGGAAATGACACTGGTAAAAGGAATTGTTCCACACCGAGCCACATTAACTATCGCCAGGGATATCTTGTCTACCATGTGGGCGATGTGGAGAAACGGAGAGAAATATAATCCCGAGATAGCTAGGAAAGTAAAAACTTAAAGTAGGTGTAGGCTTAACACTGTTTGAGATTCAATAAGTTGGACTCCGACAGCGGCAAATGTAAGGGCGGGGAGAGTATCAAGAACTCGATTTCCTTTGAGGAACCTCTGTTTGAATATGCCTCCCCATTAATCCCATATAATTTTTCATAGGCTTCGAGTCTCCGAAAGATGCGTGGGTAGAACAAGCTTACACCAACCGAAAAAGATAGTTTTCGCGAACATTGTAAAGGAAGAGTTTAACAACATTGAGTAATAACGGCAGCGAGCCTTGTCACCTTAAAATCGAACATGGGATACCCAGTCGTCAAAAAAGAGATTCTACTGGGAGAGGGAAACCTTTTTCTTGACTTTTGGTTTCAAAGATGAATTCTAAGACACCTGGTATTTAGTGAAAAGGGGCCTGGGGAAAGTATCTCCAGTCCCCTTTTTTTATTCTCCGAAATGCCAATTTGCCACTGAAGTTACTCATTATATGATTCACAGCCTAACTGATTAAGGCGAGCAATGATATCATAAAATGATTGACAAGTATCAGTTCATCAGGCTATACTGAGGCAATTGTGCTGGAGGGCTTACATGCCATACGAGCGTACCCGGGAAATCGAGCAGAGATTCCAAAAAGCAATTGATTTACTTGGCAGAAAGCAACTAAATGCCAGGCAGTTAGCATTAGAACTTGGAGTCTCGCGCCCGACAGCTCAACGCATCATCACAGAACTAAGGAACCGCGGCCATAAGATTCGTTCAGTACGAGATGAATCTGGTTGGCGGTATGAACTCATGGATGGTCAGAAGGCTAGCCAAACCAGGAGTTGAAAAGTGACAGCAATAAATGAGAGACAGTGGCAAGGAAGGGTTCTTCAGTGGACAAGCGAATTACTGAAGAAGTACCCCGATTTGCCCTTCAGCAAGGTCGATCAGGAGTTTGAAGTCCTGGTTAATGGCAAGACACGCCGGTTCAATGACCTTACATTATTTGATAAGCAAGGCCAACCTGTCTGCGTATTTGAGCTGAAACTCCCCGACAGAAGCGACGGACGTTCGCCCAGATACTTGCCAGTAGTTACAAAGACTCATGAAACAGCCGATGCTATGGGAGCCGACTACTTTGTCACCTGGAATGTTAATAGTGCCGTCCTCTGGAAAACTTACATCCCTGGCCGAGCACCCTATGAGCGCTCATTGATTCAGTATCCGTTCATCGCCGCTATTCATACTTCCGAAGCCCTTGATATTCCCGACGTGGAAGCATCGCTTAGGCAATGGATAGAGGATTTTTTGCAGGCATTTGCCCGCATCGTTACTGGTGTCGTTCTTGTACCACCGCAACCATTAGATGAAGGCTTTATCCAAGCTATCCAGAGCTATCTGGACCCACTCTTGGTAGGATTGGTAGCCGCCGAACTTCAGAAGCGCTATAAGGCAGACCGAATGTTCGCAAAAGGCTTGCGCGAATGGGCAGTACGAGACCAGGGGTGGACCTGGGATGACAGCCAGCAAGCTCTTCCCGAAAGTCTTTCCCGAACCGCCCGACTAGCTTGTTCCATGTTGGTAAATAAGGTTGTATTCTACGAAGCTATGCGCAAGGTCTACCAGGGTTTACCGGCATTAAGTGTTCCCGTCATAATAAAGACGGGTGACCAATTGAGGATACGTTTTGGGGAAATCTTTGCCAAGGCGATGAAGATAGACTACGAAACTGTATTCACCGAGGAATTGGTAGACACGGTTCCGTTTGTAGCTGACGAAGTGGTAGAACTGTGGCGGGAAATGGTAGAGGATGTAGAGCGGTATGACTTTACGCGCTTTGACTATGAAGTGATCGGTCGTATTTTCGAGCGGTTAATCGCGCCTGACGAAAGGCACAAACTGGGGCAATACTTCACTCCCTCATACGTAGTAGATCTGATTAACGCTTTTTGCATCCGAAGCGTGGATGATGCTGTCCTAGACCCGGGTTGTGGTGCCGGCACTTTTCTGGTCAGAGCCTACAGTCGCCTCAGGAGGTTAGATGCTGGAAAGAACCACGAAGAACTGCTAGAGCAATTGTGGGGCATAGATATTGCTCGTTATCCGGCTCACATGTCGGTCATTAACCTGGCTGCCCGCGACTTGGCGTCTACCGAGAACTACCCCAAAATCATTCACGATGATTTCTTCAAGGTGTTCTCGCAAAAAAGCCAATATGAATTTTATAGACGCTCTTACAAGGTAGCAGGCTTATCTACTGAAAAAGTGCAGACAGCTGTACCCCAGTTTGATGCTGTAGTGGGTAATCCACCTTACACCCGTCAGGAGGAAATGGAAGACCTTTTCCCGGGACTCAAAGACCGGGCCCACAGTGCCATACAGAGAGATTGGAAACTAGAAGTATCAAAACGCTCCAGCATCTATGCGCTATTCTTTTTGCACGGAGCCGCCTTCGTTAAAGAGGGCGGTTACTTAGGGCTGTTGACACATAGCTCCTGGATTGATGTCGATTACGGGAAGTACCTGCAGGAGTTTTTCCTTAATCATTTCAAGATCGTCGCTATTCTTGAGCCTCAGGTAGAACATTGGTTTCCGGCAGTTGACGTCAATACCTCAATAACCATCCTTCAGCGGTGTAATAAAAAGGCCGAACGCTCAAACAACATGGTCAAGTTTGTCCAGATGAAAGCACCGCTATCGGAATTCCTCCCAAAGTACGGTGGTGAGGAAGAGCGCATGATGGCTTTTGAGAACGTGGTAAGGCAAATCGAAGACGCTGATTCCTTACAGGAAGATGACCTGTGGCGTATTTTCCCGGTTAAGCAGTCTGCCTTGTGGAATGAGGGGCTAGATGACGAAGGTAAATTCATTGGCTCGAAATGGGGCAAATATCTCAGGGCACCAGACATCTTCTTTCAAATATTGAAGCGTGGCAAAGAAAAACTTTGCCAACTCGCAGATATTACCAACGTAAAACGGGCTTTCACCTCGGGCGCAAATGATTTCTTCTATGTAATGGATGTAACAGATGATGTGGCAGAAGTAGAACTTAAGCAATATGGTATCTCTCCTACAAAGAAGAAGCTGCTGCGATTGGTTGAGGCGGGTGATGGCGGCCGTTACGTTATTGAAGCTGAATACCTGAAGCCTCTTGTGAAATCAACGCGAGATATTGACTCGCTGACCATTGACGAGTCCATTACCAAATTCCGGGTACTTATCATTTCAGACGAGAAGAAAGCGTTAGACCGTGGTGGCCTGCGCTATCACCCCCGAAGGCAAGGAGACATGCACGTTCAGGACCATGACTGATGATCTCCTCCAACTGGCGAATTGGGTTGTTGCCAAGGGCATTACTCATGTCGCCATGGAGAGCACCGGCGTATACTGGCGTCCTGTCTACAACATCCTGGAGGCGCTGGGAATCACACTGACGGTGATGAACGCCGAACACATCAAAGCGGTGCCCGGGCGTAAGACGGATGTGAAAGATGCCGAGTGGATCGCCGATCTTCTGCGCCATGGATTAGTGAGGGGCAGCTTTATCCCGGATAGGCCGCAGCGGGAAATGCGCGAGTTGGTGCGATATCGGCGCAGTATTATTCGGCAGCGTGCCCAGGTAGTTAACCGTATCCAGAAGGTGCTGGAAGGAGCCAACATTAAGCTGAGTAGCGTGGCCAGCAACGTCATGGGCGCATCGGGGCGCGCCATGTTGGAGGCTATCAGCCGGGGAGTTGAAGATCCTGAGCGCCTGGCAGCATATGCCAAGGGACGTCTGAAGGAGAAGAAGCCAGAGCTGCAGAAAGCGCTGCAGGGCTTGGTTGGCTCCCATCAGAGGACGATTCTGCAAAGCCAACTGCGGCTTATCACCTTCCTGGACGAGGAAGTGTCTCGTATGGATAAGGAGATCGCCGAGCGCATGCGCCCTTTCGAGGAAACGCTGGAGCGCGTCGACGATATACCCGGCATGGGGCGTAGGACAGCCGAGGATGTGCTGGCGGAAATAGGAGTTGATATGAGCCGCTTCGCGAGCGCATCGCAATTGGCATCGTGGGCCAGACTATGTCCCGGAAACAATGAGAGCGCCGGCAAGCGCAAGGCAGTAACCACGGGTCATGGTAACCCCTGGCTCAGGGACACGCTCGTAGAAGCGGCTTGGGGAGCTATGCGTACCAAAGACTCTTACCTGGCAGCTCAATACCATCGGCTGGCTGCACGGCGTGGGGCAAAGCGTGCCATTGTAGCCGTAGCCCACACCATTCTGGTCATCGTCTACTCTCTGTTGAAGAATGGCGGAGAGTATCGCGAGCTCGGAGGGAACTACTTCGATGAACGCGATAAGTCGAATGCGGTGCACCGGGCGGTCAGGCGGATAGAGCGTCTGGGTTATCAGGTGGAATTGCAGCCAGTCTAAGGTCGCGCCAGCCGGGCAGAAGGGTATTTTCGGAGCAACTCCCCGATTTTCATCTGAGAGAGTCTTTTCAATAACTTTCCCTTGGCTCCCTTAAAGGGGGTCATCCACAGTGAACTTCAAGTGTGCAGCAACTGTTTACGGAACGGCATGCCTCAGTCATTTTTGCCTAAAAATGATCGATAGCCATATACTGTTACTAACAGGGATTCCGTAACAATTTTTGAATAGACCCAAAATAATGCAACGATTTGGTTATGACCTACCACACTCAGACTCCGGAAGACATTGTACCACCTCGTTTAAGATACAAGGTCACTCAAATGAAACCGGTCAAAATTACGTGATTCACAGAAAGAAACGCGGTTTTGCATCTTATTCTGCTCAAAAGGGCAAGTCCAAAGACATACTTAAGGGCAAATATTAATAGCGCTTTTGAACATTCCATTGCGGATAATGTGGTTATATAATGGTTTTACTGATATGCGTTTCGCCAATTAATGCATCTGTATCGAAAAAATGACCTTAATTGGCTATCAATTACTTTAATTTTGTGAAGGAAAAGGGGGTATTTATCGCAGCATATAAAATTGAATGTTAAATTCAGGCAGTAAATAAATTAAAAGGGGGTATTTATCGCAGCATATAAAATTGAATGTTAAATTCAGGCAGTAAATAAATTAATAAGAAACATATATTGAGGAGAATGCAGATGATTAAGAATAACATGAAGAAAAAAATACGTGAAGGTAAAGTTGCGATCGGAGCGTGGGTCGATCTGCCAGCCCCCGAGTTGGTTGAAATGGCAGGCCACATGGGTTTTGATTTTGTTATTGTAGAGCATGAACATGCCGCTAGGAACTTGGCCCAGCTTGAGGACTATTTCAGGGCAGCGGATGCGGCAAATATTCCAGCCATGGTAAGAACAAAGGATAATTCCCCTGGTTTTCTTCAGCATATTATGGATGCTGGCGCCATGGGCGTGTTTCTCGCGATGACCAAAACTAAAGAAGATATTGCTAAAGCGGTCAGAGGCGTGAAATATCCTCCGATTGGAGGGCGTGGCCACATGAGATGTTTGCGCTCTGACAACATGATTCCAGATAAAATGTCATGGCCAGAATATGCCAAGGACGCCAACGAAAATACGATGGTTTTTGCGCTGGTAGAGAACGTTGAGGGCGTAAAGAACATTGATGAAATAGCTTCGGTCGAAGGGCTGGATGGCATTCAGTTTGGACCAGCCGATTTTTCAGTTGATGCAGGGATACCGGAACAATATGACACAACCCTGGTCAAAGATGCGCGGAATAAGGTAAGTGCAGCTTGTAAGAAACACGGAAAGATACTATGGTTCCCTCTTTTTGGACCCTTCGGCCCCGGTAAGTTAGCTGAAATGGGCGGGCAAATGCTCACCGTCAGGCATGACAAGCTGCTTATTTATGAGGCTTGGGATGCATTGCTAAAGAATGCCAAGACAGAGCTTAAGCAATAATTTAGAAGAATTTTGTGAGCTTCGACGGCGACCGAGTTTAGAATAAATCTGTATGCCTGTTAGAACTTGATGCATGGAGGTAAAAAGGTAAGATGAGATTAAAGGGGAAGGTTGCTTTAGTTACCGGGGCTGGGCAAATCGCCGGATGGAAAGACAAAGTTGGCCATGGGCGTGCCGTAGCAGTTTTATTCGCACAGGAAGGTGCCCGCGTAGTGGTAGCAGATATCGTTCGCGAGTCTGCCGAGGAAACCGTTGAAATAATCAAGAAAAACGGTGGTGAAGCAATTGCTGTTCAAGGCGATGTGACAAAGGAGTCCGATGCCAAAAGAATGGTTGAGACAGCGGTGTCACAGTATGGTAGGCTGGATATACTGGATAACAACGTAGGTTTTTCTATGAATCGAAACGTTGTTGATATGAGCGAAGAGGAATGGGATCGTATAATGGCGGGGAACTTGAAAGGGACATTTTTGATGTGTAAGCATGCGATTCCTGCGATGCTGAAGGGCGGGGGGGGCTCTATTATCAACATAGGATCGACTCAGTGGCTGGATGCTCAACCTGGAAGATCTGCTTATGGCACTGCAAAAGCGGGGATCATATATCTTACAAAATGCATGGCAATTGAGTATGCTCCCCACATCCGGGTAAATTGCGTTACACCAGGCTTGGTCGACACTGCACAAATGTCCAGCGTTGCTACGCCAGATGGGATGAAGGCCCGGTTAGCACGAATTCCCCTTGGTCGCTTCGGAAGAGCTGAGGAAATGGCTCAGGCAGTGCTCTTTTTTGCTTCCGAGGAGTCATCGTCATGGGTTACAGGCCAGGTATTGGCAGTTGATGGAGGGGTATCAGCAGGGCAACCTGCCTTCCAAAAATATGTTCCAAAATAAAACAGATTAAAGGCGGTGAACTGTGGTTAAGAGAACATTAATAATCGTGTTATTATCATGTCTATTGGTATTTGGTGTTGGATGTAATCAACCAACCACGCAAGCCACGACAACTGTAACAACTACAACGACTCAATTACCGTCAGTGCAAAAAATTGAATGGCGTGTGCAATCTTTCGTGCCAGAAGGCTTCATATATTATGAGGCATTGAAAGAAGTCGCGGATGTCACTGCTGCAATGACTGATGGGCGTCTCAAGATTAATCATTTCCCGGGTGGAGTGATAGCTGGATGGGGCGATATCATGACTTCGGTCAGCAAAGGAGTACTGGATGGCAGTCTTGTCCCCATCGGTGAAGGTGAGGGGGTATTGGGAAAAGCCGCTGTCATCATGACAGGTGGTACGGCCGGTCTCATGTTGCCCGATGAAGCCAATGTCTGGATGAACTCTGTCGGCATGCAGTTAGCCCAGAAACTGTATGATAAGAAGGGCTACAACATTCATGTTGTCGGGCCGGCAGCTTTCCAGTTGCCTGAATTGGCAGGATGGTTTACCCAACCGGCAACTACACTTGATATCTATAAAGGAATGCGGCTTCGTACCTCCGGCTATTGGGGAGACGTACTTGTAAAATTGGGGGCGAGCATCGTAAATATCCCGGGAGGGGAGCTTTACGAAGCTATGAAACGAGGCATCATAGACGCTTTTGAGTATTCCTCACCATCTGCAGACTGGGCGGCTGGTTTCCACGAGCTCGGCTTCTATGCCCATGGTCCTGGTTTTCATCAGCCCTCCGATACCTATCCTCTTAATGTGAATACACGCCAGTGGAATAAGCTCTCGCCTGACCTCAAAGCGATACTTGAAAGTGCTACAGCCGCAACTGCCTTACGTATGCAAGCTCGTTGGGCGAATAAAGATGCTGAAGCGCTTGAAAAAATGAGTCAATACGGCATCAAGTTCATAACCATACCTGATGATATTCAAAAGAAAGTCATGCAAATGTTAAATCAGATGTGGGATGCACAGGCGGCAAAAGATGCGGATTTCAAGGAAGTACTTGAGGCGCAGCGGAAGTTTTTATATGAATATCGCGGCTTAAAAGAATACGTCTGGCCTGATTATACGATTTTGGGCGGTTCTAACATAAAGCAATACGGGCAATAAAATAATATTAACAATCGGATTGGCGCTAAGCGCCAATCCGATTTTAGTTACTGTAGTTCAACTGAGAAGGAAGGGGTTCTGGATGAGTATGTTGAGAGGCGCCCTGAAAGCATTTGACACCATCTCAGAATGGAGTGCTAAATCAGTTGCGTGGTTTCTGCCATGTATCATCGCTGTAATATGCTACGATACATTTGCGAGATATTTGTTTAATAGCCCCACAATATTTGCATATGACACTAGCTATATGTTATCGGGGGCACTGATGGTAGGGGGTATGGCATATGTTACTGTGCAAGAAAGACACGTAAGAGTGGATGTCATCTACAATTACTTATCTCCAAAGGTTAAGCTAATTATCAATGCCTTGCTTGCGTTTCTATTCTATTTGCCCTTGGCCTTCATTACTGTGATTGTCTCTGCTAACGAGGCCTGGCGGGCATGGCTTGCGCAAGAGTATATTCTGCGCAACTACTGGAATCCGCCAGCCTATCCATTAAAAGGATGGATGGTATTAATGTTCACCTTGTTCTTCCTTGCCGGCGTTTGTTGGTTTATACGCACTTTGGCTTTGCTGATAAGCGGTAAAAAGATATGATGGATATAAGCCCAACTGCCGCTGCTTTGTTGATGTTTGTCGGGTTACTTTTAGGACTCGCAACAGGTTTTCCACTAGGTCTTGTGCTGTGGGGGGTAGGTTTATTAATTGGTTTTCTCGCATGGGGACCCCAGGTATTTGAAATGAGTTACGCGCGTATTTGGGGGACAATGACGGAATATGTGTTCCTCGCCGGGCCCCTGTTCATTTTCATGGGTATGATGGTAGAGAAATCTGGGATAGCCGAAAACGTGTTTGAGTCGTTGTATATCACCTTGGGCAAGTTCAGAGGTGGTCTTGCAATTGCTACTATATTACTCGGAACTATTCTCGCCGCCTGTGTGGGTGTCATCGCTGCTTCAGTAACCATGCTTGGTCTGATAGCTCTTCCTCCCATGCTCAAGCGTGGTTACAGCAAGGAAGTAGCTACCTCAGCCTGTTGTGCAAGTGGCGTATTGGGCATCCTGATACCTCCTAGCATAATGCTCGTTTTATATGGTCCTATAGCCAACGTTTCAGTAGGAAGACTGTTCATGGCTGCCTTCATGCCTGGTTTTCTACTTTCCTTTTTGTATTGTATATATATCGCAATTAGGGCTTATCTCAGGCCTAATGAGTGTCCTGTCATATCGAATGAAGAGGCTGCGGTACCTTTGCGTAAAAAGCTCTATCTATTGACCACCTCGATAATCCCACCGCTTTTCCTTATCGTCGCAGTGCTGGGCACAATCTTTCTCGGGATAGCAGCACCTACAGAAGCAGCAGCCGTGGGTGCCCTTGCCGCCACTCTTTTAGCATTTACCCATCGTTCCCTCAATTTTAAGGTTTTAAAAGAAACATGCTTCCACGCGATGAAAGTCTTCTGTATGATAATAATCGTAGTGTTCGGAGCTTCGATATTTAGTGGCATTTTCATGGCCTTAAACTGTGGAACTGTGGTGAGAGACTTTGTTGTTGCGGCACCATTCGGGAAATGGGGCATATTCTTTATCATCATGGTTATTATCTTCATTTTGGGGATGTTCATTGACTGGTTAGGTATTGTGATGATATTAGTCCCGGTGGTCACGCCAATAGCCGATGCGCTAGGTTTTGACCGTTTGTGGTTCTCCATGATGATTATTGTAAACCTTCAGATGTCTTTCTTAAGCCCTCCCTTCGCATGGGCAATTTTCATCATTAAGGGCATAGCTAGCCAGGAAATGGGAATAACCACTAACGATATAATCAAAGGGGTCATTCCATATATAGTCATTATATTGTTTATGCTCCTGTTAATGAGCATATGGCCTCAGATAATCCTGTGGCTACCTAATATGATGATACGGACATTATAAAAAAACTCAAGAAACGAAGTGATATAGCAAAAAGGGGGATGTATGGCTACTGAAGTTGGCGGCAGTAGGAGTTTATTGGATGAGGTCATTGAGGCGGGGCTGTGCACCTACTGCGGCGCCTGTTCCGGCGGCTGTCCTTACCTCGTCCCTTATAAAGGCCGGATTGCCCTCCTGGATAACTGCACCCGGGACGAAGGGCAATGCTACGGCTACTGCCCGCGGACATATGTGGACATGAACGCCCTCAGCCAGCAGGTCTTCGGCGTGCCCTACGGCGGGGAAGAACTGGGCACCGTCAAAGAAGTCTTGATTGCACGAGCGACCGGCAAACGGATTAAAGAGAAGGCGCAGTACGGCGGCACGGTGACGGCACTGATGTCCCTGGCGCTGGCGGAGGGGCTCATCGACGGCGCCATCCTGACCAAAACCGGTGCGGACAAGGCGGCGAGCGCCTTCCTGGCCGGCAGCGCCGCCGAGGTGCTGCAGGGTGCCGGCTCCAACTACCTGGCCTGCCCGGTCCTAGAGACCTATAACCGCACCCCTAAAGACAGCCACCGCAAGCTGGGCATTGTCGGTGTGCCGTGCCAGGTGATTGCGTTGAGCAAAATGAAAAAGAAACCGCTGGAGAACCGCCCCGGCATCAATAACGTCAGGCTGGTGGTGGGGCTCTTCTGCACCTGGGCGCTCTCTCCCGACGGATTTTACAAATTCCTGAAAGAGAACCTCGACCTGCCGAAGGTGACTCGGTTCGATATCCCGCCGCCGCCCGCCAAGCGGTTCGACGCTTACATCGGTGCCGAGCGGAAATCGTTCCCGCTGGAACAAATCCGGCAATACACCATGCCCACCTGCGCCTATTGTCTGGACATGACCGCCGAGTTTGCCGATATCTCGGTCGGCTCGGTTGAGGGCATCGAAGGTTGGAACACGGTCATCGTCCGCACTAAAGTCGGCGCGGAACTAATGGAAATAGCCAAGAAAAAGAAAAAGCTTGAGATTGACAAGCTGCCCGCCCAGAACCTCGCCCACCTCAAAGAGGCGGCCTTACTCAAGAAGAAGCGGGCATTAAATGAGATTATCAAGCGCAGTGGTGACAAAAATAATCTGCTTTATCTTGGTTTACCGCCGCGTGTGGTTAAAAGCTTATTAGGCTAGATTGAAAATACAATACATAGTTAACGAGGTGAATTGATATGGCAAATATTGATAAGGATGCCCCCGGAAGCACCCAGCTGCTGATGGGCAACGAAGCGATTGCCCGCGGGGCGCTGGAGGCAGGAGTTAGATTTGCCTCGGGCTATCCGGGAACGCCATCTTCAGAGATTATAGACAGCTTAGCCCCAATAGGCAAGCAGACGGGAGTTTATGTTGAGTGGTCGGTAAATGAGATGGTAGCACTTGAGGCAGCCGCTGGCGCTTCATTTGCCGGACTCAGAGCCATTACTTCTATGAAGGAAAATGGTTTCAATGTCGTTTCTGACTTTGTGGCAACTCTCATTCTAAGCGGCATAGGCAAAGGTGGCTTAGTATTAGTAGTATGTGATGATCCCGGAGCTTTTTATAGTGCTGTTGATCAAGATACGCGTCCGGCCGCTAAATGGCTGGATGTGCCACTACTCGAGCCGGGTACTTTCCAGGAAGCTAAAGATATGACTAAATGGTTGTTTAGCCTGGCTGAAGAGTTGGATAGTATGTGCATGCTGCGTAGTGTGACTCGTATTTCTCACTCCAGGGGCAATGTGACCTTGGGCGAATTGCCTAAAACGCAGCAAAGTAAAGCATATTTCGATCAAGTGCATGATTTGAGGAATGTTAAGCAAACTAAGTACGTAACATCTCCGGTATTGATTAACCATGCCGCTCAACATCGAAAACTGGAGAAAGCACGTGAAATATTTGAATCTTCAGAATATAACTGGTATCAAGGCCCGGATCAGGCTGAGTTATTGATCATAACTAGCGGCAGCGGTTGGCTCCACTCTCGAAGCGTAGTGAAAGAGTTGCAGCTGGAAAAGAAAATCGGCATCCTTAAACTCGGTACTATCTGGCCTTTGCCGAATCGATTAGTAGAGAAGTGTATAAATAAATCAAATAAAGTCCTTTTTGTGGAGGAAGTCGACCCGTTTTTGGAAGGTAGCATAATGGAATTTGTTGCCGGGCTACCACCAAATGCGAGTCGTCCCATTTTCTATGGTAAGCACTCGGGTCACATAAGTTCCTGCGGAGAGCTAACTCCGAACATGATAACCGATGCTATAACAAACATATTGGGCATTGCGCTACAATCCGGAGATAATGATTACAGAGAGAAGACGACGGCAGTATCTAAGAATTATTTACCTAATCGGGATTTTGCCTTTTGCCCCGGTTGTCCTCACCGGGCAAGCCTTTGGGCTATTAAGAATGCTCTTAAACTAGATGGACGTGAGGGGATTCTTACTGGCGATGCCGGCTGCTACGGAATGGCAGGCGGGCCTACCGGGTTTTACCAGATACGATTAGGTTATTGTATGGGTGCTAACGGCGGAATGGCTACGGGATTAGGTAGCTTGGAGAAGTTTGGTTTCAGCCAACCAGTGTTGGCGATGTGTGGAGATGGCACATTTTACCATGCCACAATTCCCTCACTGATAAACGGCGTTTGGAATAAATCAAACTATATTCAAATTATTCTTGAAAATAATACCACTGCCATGACTGGTTTTCAGCCCCATGCTGGAGTCGGAAGAATCGCTATGGGAGATGAAGGTGCAATTGTGGAATTGGAGGCTTTGTGCCGCTCGATAGGAGCACACGTAGAGGTGTGCGATCCGTTTGCCATCAAAAGTACCACTGAGACTCTATTAAAAATGATGGGTGAAGGCAATGGTGTTAAAGTAGTAATCATGCGCCGCGAGTGTGAGTTAATAAGAGGAAGGAAAGAGAAACATCCTTATAAAGTGTTTGTCGACACAACTAAGTGCATAGGAGAAGATTGCGGTTGCAACAGGCTCTGCACTCGGGTGTTTCGCTGCCCGGGGCTGTCTTGGGATCGGGAAAATGGCAAAGCAAAGATAGATGAAGTCATTTGTGCTGGCTGTGGCGTGTGTACCCAAATGTGTCCGCAGGGAGCCATCGTTAAGGAGGCAATATGATTATAAAAGCATTAACCAAAGATCCACTCAATCTGATTATTGCTGGTGTCGGTGGGCAAGGTAATGTCGTGATGTCTCAGATAATTGGTAATGCTTTGCTGCAGAAATCTTACCTTGTGACTATCGGAGAGACATATGGAGCATCCCAGCGAGGTGGCTCTGTCATGAGCCACCTCAGGATCTCAAGAGAATTTCAGTATAGCCCTATCATTCCTGTTGAACGTGCTGATATTATCCTTGGTATGGAACCAGTGGAAACTTTGCGAATGCTACTGAAATATGGCACTTCGAATATTGTTACTATAGTGAACCCTCGGCCTATACATTCTATAAGTGTATTAAGTGGTGATGCCGAATACCCGGACTTAAATGAGCTTATTAATACTATTAAGAAGCTTTCGATGAAAACGTGGGTGGTTAACGCTACTGAGGAGGCGGCGAATATGGGAAATCCTGTCGTTAGCAATACAGTATTATTAGGTGCATTGATCGAGTCAAACATCCTGCCATTAGACCAGAAGGATATTGAGCCTCTGATACTTGAAAGATTCAACAAGGCGTATGAAATCAATATGAGAGCTTTTAATAGAGGAAAGGAGATTGTAAGTTTAGGTACGGCTTAATGAGTCCTCTGTTTATTTTAGTAACATTGAAATCGAAGGTTTGTCTATTATGCTTGCCCAGTTTGATTTGAAAGGAAAAGTGGCACTTGTAACTGGTGGCAGCCGTGGTCTTGGCAAAGCGATAGCGCTGACTTTTGCAAAGGCTGGTGCTGATGTAGCTGTTGCCAGTCGAAAGCTGCCTGATCTGGAAAAAGTAGTTAAGGAAATAGAGAGCTTGGGAAAGCGAGCTTTAGCTGTTGAGCTTCATGTTGGCAGGATTGAACAAAGAGAACGAATTGAAAAGGTAGTAAAAGAGTTTGGCAGGATTGATATTCTGGTTAATAATGCCGGCACAGGTCTTCTTCATACCACGTTAATGGAGTTGGAGGAGAAAGCATGGGACGTAATTATGAATCTAAACTTGAAAGGATTATTCTTCCTCAGTCAGGCTGTGGCGAAGGAGATGAAAAAACAGGGAGGAGGAAGAATCATCAATATCGCTTCAACTGATGCCTACTGGCCTGATACTAGGGCTGGCGGAGGTGCATATGGCATAAGCAAAGCTGGTGTAGTGATGGCGACCAAAGCTATGGCACGTGATTGGGCTCAGTACAATATCAGAGTCAATGCCGTAGCGCCAGGACCGATACACACCAGTCAACTTGAGTCACGCTTTGCGGTTGCTCCTGAAGATAAGAAAAGCACACTCGAAAGATTGCCTATGGGGCATATAGGAGAACCCGAGGAAATTGCGAATGTTGTGTTGTTCTTGGCAAGCGATGCCTCTAGTTATGTAGTCGGCGAAACAGTTGTGGTGGATGGAGGAACTCTGCTGTATTGATCGAAAGCGATGTTTCTAGGCGAACCGGGGAGAATGTATAGAATCTTGATGTAGTTTTTGAAAGAACTCCTTAGAGTAACGTCGGCAAGAGAAAAAGTGAATGCTGTGTTGTACTAAAAGAGTTCAGACCGCCTCCACGAATCAGGCTGTATTATTAAAGTAATCTTGAAACCAACCAAGTTGCCGAGGGGTTGTCGAGTACTGTAACTATGCAGATTTTGATTTTTCAATAACATAAGAATAAAGGAGAATCTAATGCCTACGGACTATAAAGAGATTATTTACTCGGTGGACAAACAAATAGCAACTATAACATTGAATCGTCCTGAAACATTGAATGCGCTGACGTTAAGAACGCATCTTGAACTGTCTCAGGCAATTGAAGAAGCAAATAACGATGAAATGGTAAAAGTAATAGTAATTACCGGATCAGGAAGAGGATTTTGCTCCGGGGAAGACGTAAAGGATGTTTTTTTGAACCCTGACGCAGATTCATGGAAAGGAAGAGAGGTGAGGCTGAAACACTTGCAAGGAGAAAACCTTATTAGTGGCGGTCATAGGCTTGTAGAGATTAACAAACCTTCTATAGCAGCCGTGAACGGCCCTGCTGTTGGCTACGGATGCGATCTAACCTTACTGTGCACTATGCGAATCGCATCTGACAGAGCAAAGTTTGGTGAAGTCTTCTTGAGAGTAGGACTAATTCCCGATGAAGCGTTAATACTGCTTCCAAGATTGGTAGGTTTATCTAAAGCCTATGAGATGATTTTGACTACTGATATCATAGATGCTCATGAAGCAGAAAAAATTGGTCTGGTAAATAAAGTCATTTCTCATGACGAGCTGATGAGTGTAACTTTGGAATTAGCACAAAAAATTGCTACGAAACCGCCGATATCTGTCAAGCTTGCTATGGAGGGGATTCGAAGAGGGTTAAATTGGCAAATGAGAGAATTTATGAATTATCATTCTCTGGCTTTTAGTTTTTGCACTGAAACTGAAGATCATCAAGAAGGGGCAAGAGCATTTATTGAGAAAAGACAGCCACGTTTTAAAGGAAAATAATGGACTGGAATAAAAAGAATTGATTAAGACAAGAATCACTGAATTATTTAGAATAAAACGTCCTATTATGCTAGCGGGGATGAATTGGATAAGTGAAAGATATAGATTATAGATCTGGAAAGGATGTGATTGTGGAGGGAAGAGATAACATATTATATAAAAAAGAGGATGGGATTGGCATAATAATTCTGAACCGTCCGGATAAATTAAATGCGTTGACGCGTGAAATGAATGTGGATCTAGGATTACTTACTGATGAAATTAAAAGAGATGACCAGGTAAGAGCGGTTATCCTGACGGGTAACGGGCGTGCGTTCTGTGCCGGAACGGACATTTCAGATGATATCTCAGTACCACAAAATATAGAGGTAAATCAAGTAATAAAACAGGTTTCTACTGAAGATCGTACTTCCATGTGGATTTTCACTAGTATTCCCAAGCCGACAATATGTGCTATCAATGGGGCCGCTGTTGGTCTTGGGGCTGGTTACCCTTTAATGTGTGATGTCCGAATCGCTAGTGAGGATGCGCGATTCGGACAGGTATTTGTTCTTAGGGGCTTAGTGCCGGATGTTGGGGCAGGCACATATCTTTTACCAAGAATCGTTGGGTTGTCCAAAGCATGCGAACTGGTTTTTTCCGGTGAAATAATCAATGCACAACAAATGCTAGACATTGGTCTTGTAAGTGAAGTCGTCCCGAGAGAAAATTTAATGCCAGCGGCAATAGAAATGGCGAAAAAATTATCTAGAGGCGCGCCGTTGGCGTTAAAAATGGCGAAGCAACTGATGTATACAGGATTGGAACGCTCTATCTCTGATCATCAGGAGGCATCACGTTACTGTTTTGAACTCTGTCGGAAGACGGAAGATTATCAAGAAGGCATCAAATCATTCCTTGAGAAGAGAGAGCCAAAGTGGATAGGCAGGTAATTCGAGCGGCTATCGGGTTTAATGAAACAGCAATTGGAGTAAAAACGACACATAAATTTTTACGAAAGAACGAATTGGGGTAAACATTGATTAAGACAAGAATCACTGAACTATTTGGAATAAAACATCCTATTATGCTAGCGGGGATGAATTGGATTACAGAACCTAAAATTGTTGCTGCGGTCTGTAACGCTGGGGCGCTGGGTGTTTTTGCGATGGCGCATTGTTCTGTTGAGGAAGCCCGGAAAAGCATAAAAGAGATTAAAAGTCTTACAGACAAGCCATTTGGTGTAAATCAAATATTGAATGTTCCTCTTGCTAAGGAAAAGTTAGAGATTGCCATGGAAGAAAATGTTCCCATTATCAACTATGCGCTGGGAAAGCCTTGGTTCATCGATCAGGTTCATAGTTATGGCGGAAAAGTGATTGGTACAATCGCCACGGCTAAGCACGCGAGTAGGGCAGAGGAACTCGGAGTTGATGTTATTTCGATAACTGGACATGAAGCAGCCGCGCATGGTTTGAATGCTACATCACTTGTATTAATACCTATTGTTACAAGTTGGTCAAAAATACCCCTCATTGCTGCCGGTGGTTTCTTCGACGGTCGAGGGCTTGCTGCCGCATTAATGCTGGGAGCAGACGCCGTGTCAATGGGAACAAGGTTTGTGCTTAGCAAAGAAAGTATCGCGCACGAAAAATTGAAACAAGCGTGTCTTGATGCAACTGAAGAGGATACGCTGTACAGCGATGTTTTTGATGGATTACCCAGCAGAGTCCTTAAAAATAAAGCCGCTGAAAGTGCTATACGAAGCAGTCTGAATATTCCGGGATTGAGTGCAATTTCGGGGGCCAGGAAAGTAAAGCATATGCTCAATTTATCTATGTGGGCGTTCCTTCGTAGTAGTGTCGAAATGATGATGAGTAAAGAGAAGCGCTCTCTTAGAGAACAAGCTCTCATGGCCAGTGCTACGGATCATTTTGAAAGGGCGATTTATCGAGGTGATGTGGAAGAAGGGTGGATATTAATTGGGCAGTGTTGTGGTGCCATTAAGAATATACTCAGTTGCCGGGAGATAATAGAAAATACAGTTGCACAGGCG
This sequence comes from Dehalococcoidales bacterium, assembly GCA_028712845.1. The sequence goes on from JAQTPO010000001.1 coordinate 20,462, forward strand.
GAAGAACTCTTGGCGAAAGCGGCTAGTGTCCTGTATCATAAATAAGTTGAATAATATACCTGACCATGGTATCCCATGGTATCATGGGCTAACCCGATGGAAAGTAAGGAGGAAGCCCATGAAAACAGGTCGGACGAGGAGACAGATTGTGTTGTCTGCAGAGGAACGTGAGCAGTTGAACGCCATTGCGGCTTCCCGGTCTTTGCCGCATGGCTTGGTGCGTCGAGCGCACATCGTTCTGCTCTCGGCGGAGGGGAATACCATACCATCGCCGAAAGGGTCGGCATCAGTCGTCAGATGGTCTGAAAGTGGCATAATCGTTACCTTCAGTAAGGGTTATCAGGTCTGCATGACGAATTACGCCCAGGTCGGCCAAGGTCGATTTCGGATGAAGAAGTCGCCATGATCGTGCGGAAAACCCTTGAGACCAAACCACAGGACGGAACTCACTGGACCGTCCGGACAGTGGCCAAGGATGCTCAGTTGTCGCCGCCCACGATACATCGGATTTGGCAGGCTTTCGGACTTCAGCCCCATCGTCAACGTCACTTCAAATTGTCCACAGACCCCTTCTTTGTGGAAAAAGTGAGAGACATCGTGGGACTCTACCTGAAGCCTCCTGATGATGCTATGGTGCTGTGTGTCGATGAGAAAAGCCAGATACAAGCGCTTGACCGTACTCAGCCAATGCTGCCCATGGGACTGGGATACGTCGAAGGGGTGACCCATGATTACGTTCGTCACGGCACCACCACTCTATTCGCTGCATTGGATATCGCCACCGGTCAAGTACTCACCTGCTGTAAGAACCGCCACCGCCATCAGGAATATCTGCAGTTTCTTAAGCCGGTGGATGCCAGTGTGCCACCTGAACTAGGAATCCATCTGGTGGTCGATAATTACTCCACCCACAAGCACCCCAGGGTCAAGCGCTGGTTGGCCACCCATCCACGCTATCAGGTTCACTACACACCCACCTATGCTTCATGGCTGAATCAGGTGGAAATTTGGTTCAACATCATCACTCAGAGGGCAATTCGCCGCGGAACATTCAGAAGCGTGAAGACCCTCATCGCCAAGATTGAGCAGTTCGTTAGTCACTACAACCGCGCTTCGCACCCCTTTATCTGGACGGCTACAGCGGATTCAATCATCCAAAAGGTTAAAAGACTTTGTCAACATATTTCCGAGACAGGACACTAGTAGATATTCGATAAAATGAAGTGTGAAGGAGGTGATAGTGACGGTTTCGAGGCAGTAGTTAACCGACACTTAAGGGCTTGCTCCAGGGCTGGTAAAGCAATAAAGTATCGATGAAAGAAGGAGCAAGCCATGATACAGCAGATTTCGGACAATTTCTGGCAGGCTGAAGCTAGAACTAAAGAGACTATGCAGTTCATCGGATATCAAACGCCTCATACGCCGCAAGTTCCTGAAAATGTGGATAGTCAATGCCAGCGAAGAAGCCGCAAAGATGGGTAATCCTATCGTCGATAACATCAATCTAATCGCAGCACTTGTTGGGTCCAGGACGCTTCCATTGGACAGGACAGTTTTCGAGCCAGTGTTGTTAGAGAGGTTTCCTAAGGATTTTTCCGTAAATATGAAAGCCTTTGACAGAGGAGTGGAACTTATTTCTGCCCAAATATCATAGATTGGCTGATCAATAGTCGGAGCCGATTAAATTTATGTTGTTTAAAAAGAAGAGAGTATGAACTTTTTTCAGAACTCACTAGACGGTAGAGTAGCTATTCTGACAGGGGGGAGTAGAGGTATCGGGAAAGCAATATCGCTTGCTTTTGCCAGGGCGGGTGCTGATATCGTTTTAGCCAGTCGTAAGTTACCTGATCTGGAGCAAACCGCTGCGGAGATCATGAAACCTGGCAGGCGTGCCCTAGCTATTGAGACTCACATTAGTCACGCAAGTGCAAGAAGCAGACTCATTGAAGCAGCCACTAGCGAGTTCGGCAAGATAGATATATTGATAAATGATGCTGGGACAGGATTAGCCCCTTACTTCACCGATGGATTTGGAGGAGAAGGCTTGGGCGATGTAATCATGAAATGTTAACTTGAGACTTTTCTTTCTAAGTATTTCATATGGTATTCAATCGTAAGTGTATTTCAAGAATTTTTTATCGGCTGAAATTGGAACATAGGAAGGTTTTGCTATGGAAAGCATCAAAGACAAGGTTGCCATCATCGGCATGGGATGTACCAAGTTTGGAGAGAACTGGGAAATGGGACCTTATGACTTGATGGTGGAAGCAGCTTATGAAGCTTATGAAGATGCTGGCATAGAGCCTAAAGATATTCAAGCTGCTTGGTATGGTACGTTTATTTCGACCATGCCTGGTACGGGACAACCTTTGGCATGCGGCTTGAAGTTTCAGTTTATTCCTGTCACTCGTGTTGAAAATGCATGCGCAACCGGGTCAGATGCGCTACGCAATGCGGCTTACGCCGTCGCTGCCGGTGCTTATGATATTGTTATGGCATTAGGTATGGAGAAGCTTAAGGACTCCGGTTACAGCGGTCTGCCGGATAGTGATATGGCGATGGGCACTCACGGTGCTCCGAACACCTTCCGAACCAGAAACTTCTCCTCTCCCGGCGGTTTCGCCCTGATGGCGACCAGCTACTTTCATAAGTATGGGCTAGGGCCTCAGGAAGGTAAGGAAATGCTGGGCCGGATTGTGGTAAAGAACCATCATAACGGCACGCTAGCGCCCAAAGCCCACTACCAGAAAGAAGTAACTCTGGAGCAGGTACTCAACGCCCCCATCATCGCCTGGCCGCTGGGACTCTTCGATTGCTGCGGCGTGAGCGACGGCGCCGCCGCCGCCATTATCTGCCGCGCTGACATGGCCAAGAAGTTCCGCCCCGACCCGGTCTACATCAAGGCACTCCAAATTGCCGTCGGTCCTTTTGAAGGATTTATGGATCCGAAATACGATTTATCTAATGTTCCCGAGACTTACGAAGCAGGCAAGAGGGCTTATGCCGAAGCCGGCATCAAGAACCCGCGCGAGGAGATCAGCACCGCCGAGGTGCATGATTGCTTCAGCATCACCGAAGCCGTCATCTATGAAGACCTGCAGTGGGCGAAACGCGGTACCGCCAAGCAGGAAATCGAAGCCGACAGCTTCTCTCTTACCGGCGACCTTCCCGTTAACACCGATGGCGGCTTGAAGTGCTTCGGACACCCGATTGGCGCCTCCGGTCTGCGCATGATGTACGAAGAGTACAAGCAGTTGCAGGGCAAGGCGGGACCAAGACAGGTAAAGGACTGCAAATTCGGACTGACTCACAATCTGGGCGGCGTACCGGGCAGTGCCACAGTGAGCGTACTCATAGTAGGACATTAAGAAGCTTGAATGCGTAGTTGCTACCAATGAGCTTATTAGTAATAAGGTATCAGAGTAGATCAAACACATGGTATCAGGCTTGATAATTATAGAGCATCTTTTAGAAAATAAGGAGGGACTTTTGTGATCAGGACTGTCGAGCAATATCTGGAAAGCCTGCGGGACGGCAGGGTACTTTATCACTTGGGAGAGAGGGTGAAAGATGCTACCCGACATCCGGTTCTCGCCCGCAACGTCTGGACCGGGGCAATCGACTGGGCGCTCCCCAATGACCCTTCAATGCGCCACCTTTTTGTAACCAAGGACGCCGACGGCGAAGACATCAACTTCCTGTGGACGCAACCGAGGAACACCGAAGAACTGGTGCGTAAGCGCGAAGCTTATGTCGAAGGGGCGCGCTTCGGCGGCATGGGCTGCCACAGCATGGGCGTTGACGCCCTGGCTTCTTCCACGGTGGTCTCCAAGAGAATTGACGCCGCCATGGGCACCCACTACTCCGAGAATGTCGAAGCCTACCGCAAGCACCTCCAGAAGACCGATATCGGCATCACCGGCGCCCAGACCGATGTTAAGGGCGACCGCCACCTCCATGCCGCGGCTCAGGTCCAGCACAAAGATTTCTATGTCCGCGTCGTTGACCGCCAGAAGGACGGCATCATCGTCCGCGGCGCCAAGTATCACATCAGCTTCACACCGGCTTCCAACGAAGCCATCGTTCTCCCCTGCCGCGCTCACGGTGAAGAAGACAAGGACTATGCCGTCGTCTTCGCTACTCCGCTCAACGCCAAGGGCATCACCCTGATTTCCGCCGAGCCGGAACTGCGCCAGCAGCGCACCGAAGAGACCGATTGGGACCATCCCTATGCCTCCAAGATGAACGAAGTCGGCGGCGGCGAGTGCATGATTGTCTTCGATGATGTTTTTGTACCGTGGGAAAAGGTGTTCATGTGCGGCGAGTGGCAGTTCTCCCGCGACATGGCACGCGCCTTTGGTACGTTCCATCGCCTGTTCGCCTGCAGCCGCATGTGCTCCGCCATGGAAAACATGACGGGCGTCGCGGCGCTGATGGCGGAATATAACGGTCTCGAAAGCTACCCCCACATCCGCGCCAAGCTGGCTTACCTGGCGCAGGTCACCGAGACCCTCAAGATTGTCAGCAAGGCTGCCTGTATGTTCCCCCAGCCGGAGCCGGGCACCAACTGGGTCAATCCGGATCCCATGTACACCAACATCGCCAAGTACGTCTACGCCTCCAACTATCACGAGGTTTCCAAGGTAGTCCAGGATATCTCCGGCGGCATCGTCGCCGACCCGATTTCCTACCGCGACTGGGCGAACCCGGCGGAACGCCCTTACATTGAGAAATATCTCGGCGGCAAGGCGGGCATCCCCACCGAGCACCGCCTGCGCGCCATCAAACTGGTCACCGATATGACCGGCGGCAAGCATGTCAGCCATAACATCCATGCCGAAGGCTCCCTGGCGACCCAGGAAATGATGTTCTATGCCAGCGCCAACTGGGACTTCTACAAAGCTGCTGCCAAGAGACTGGCGAGCATTCCAGGCTGGGAGACCAATGCGGTCGTCAAAAAGCAGAAAGACTACGCAGACATCATCAAGGCGAAGATGCCGCCGCTGGATACTAATTATGTTTCTTACATTAAGAAATAAAATAAGTCCAGAGACAACGTGAATTGAGGCAGGTTGGCGATCTTCGGAAAATATCACTGACCTAACGTGGATACGGCAAATCGCGGACTTGCCTTAATTAAGAACGACTTGAAGAAATACTTACCAACATGTTGGAGCGAGATTTCCGGGAAGTCAGGAGAAGAACCAGACCCATGGGCTTCTTCCCCCACGAACAGAGCGCCGAGAGAATCTTTTACGGAGTGACTAATGGCATTCATAAGAATGGGCGCCCCTGCGATTTCAGCAGAGACGTTGACATGACAGTTAATTGACGATAATATGAGGTGTATTACTTTGTCACTATCCTGTGTGGTAATTCGATGATCAAGGAAATAATCACTCATAATGATTATTGTGGAGAAGCATGATGAATATAGTAGAGACACATAGCGATGCTCCTAATATTAGCGAGAAAAATGCAAATAAAAGCAGGATATTAATAGCTGACGATCATGCGTTGATTCGTATTGCGCTGAAGAATATTTTGGAATCTCAGGAAGATTTTCAGGTGATTGCCGAAGCTGAGAATGGTGAAGAAGCCGTTAGATTAGCTGGCAAATTGAAACCGGATATCATAGTGATGGATATATCGATGCCTAAATTAGATGGTTTGGAAGCGACGAGAATTATAAAAAGGGAAAATCCTGAAATAACTATTATGATTCTTACCGTTCACGCCGAGAATCAGTATCTTATGGGGATGATAAAAGCCGGTGCTGATGGGTACTTACTAAAAAATGTGCTCGGTAGTGAAGTAATAGAATCAATAAGGACGATAGCACTTGGCGAATTAGTTTTTAGCCGTCAGCTGTTAAGGCAATTTCTTACTACCTCGTTGCAAGAATCGGTAAGTAATAAACATTCAACAGCATTAGGTGAAAATGAAACATTGTCGGACCGCGAAATATCAGTAATGAAAATGGTTGCTCGCGGTTTGTCGAATAAAGAAATTGCGATTCAGCTTAATCGAAGCACTCGCTCTATCAAAGGGTATTTACAAGACATATTTATCAAATTCGGAGTTGTATCACGTACTCAGGCAGTTTTCGAGGCCTTACGGCTTGGTATAGTCAGCAACGAAATATATGCTGGTCGCGATGCAAAGGACAATTAATACAGTTGGTGTACGCAACCTTCTGAAATATTATCAGCTGTGGATCATTCTCGTTACTACTATTATATTGATCTACTTATACTATGTCTGTTCATTCCCATATTCAAATACTCATGGTTGGTTTGATCAATTCTTGTTTAAGGAATATTTATTTCAACTGAACGGAAGTCTATTTATCATTCCGTTCTTATTTGGTGTCTTTGTCCTGAAATGGCAGTCGGTAGTTGTTTTGTGGATTGTATTGGTCGCGGTAGCGCTGCCTAGGATATGGTATTTGAATCTCAGTAACAGCGACTTCATTCAAAATGTTTTCTTCGCATTCGCACCTTTATTGATTCTAACCATAATAAAGATCGAATTAGCTTGGCGCAACAAAGAAAGAAAAATGTTATTAATGATTGTAGCGGAACGTCAACTACATATAGCCCAGATACTTAAAGCTCAAGAATCGGAGAGGAAACGGCTTTCAAGAGAGTTGCATGATAGCGTCCTTCAAGACTTAATTGCCGTATCCAGTTATCTGCAAAACATGCTTGACTCAAACGTGCTTAACATTGATATGGATAAAAGTGGGAAAATAGAAAGAACTAGAGGCATTCTGACTAACTTAACCGAGAATGTGCGAAGATTAAGCGTTGGCTTGAGGCCAAGTATATTAGATCTTTTTGGACTAATTGCAGCACTGAAATGGCTCGTCGAGGATTTCGATGGAACGGAAGGGATAAGCGCAAGATGCGAGGTTAATGGTTTGATACGGGATTTTGATCCGGAAACTGATATCCTGATATTTCGTCTTGTTCAAGAGGCGATAAACAACATTAAACATCATGCCAATGCAAAGAATGCTCTCATTAAGCTTGAATTTGCGGACGATTGTTTAAGAGTGTCCATTGAAGATGACGGGAAGGGTTTTTCTTTACCAGAAGTTTTGGCAAATTCAATTTCAAGATTTGAAATGGGGCTAATCGGCATGCAGGAAAGGACTAAGGCACTAAATAGCGACCTAAAAATCGAGACTGCGCCTGGGAAAGGAACAAGGGTATCTTTCATTGTCAACTATTTGAAGGGTAGTAGTTAGAATTAATCTGACATTTCCGACAAAATAATCAAGAATTAAAGGAGGAAATGTTAGTGACTACAGATTAGAAAATCATCATAAACAAGCTTGGAGTTATCAAGCTTGCCAAAACATTAGGAAACATATCACAAGCCTGCAGGTTGATAGGATACTCCCGCGATAGCTTCTACCACTTTCAAGAGCTCTAAGAACAAGGTGGAGAGCTCGGGTGGTTGAATGCTTTGCGAGCGATTCGATTCGCTTGCTGTAGACGGTACCCACGCACAGTTACGCCCTCCTTAAGGCTCACATAATCATAGGTAGCACCTCCTTTTACAGCAATACTACTATTATACAGCCCATAGGCGCGCGACGGAGAGTTTATAACGCGAACCTAGTGTCAGTGAGAGATAAGCAACTGCTGTAGCGATGGGAACGGTTTCTCGAAAGTTTTACCTTTTGAGCGGAGAGGGGCAGTCACAACGAACAGTTGACAAAGTAAAATAATAAAATATATAGTTTACCTTAGCGGTATAAAGTAAAATAGGCAAACATATATTTTAGGGAAAACATATTAATGAATATATCTGACTATAAGGCAGGAACGTGGCGTAAAGGTTACCAATATCAGTACTTTCTGCCAGAAAAGATCAACCATTCATTTGTCTGGACAGACGAGGGCATCAATGAACTTCTGGAAAAAGCTTCATTAAGGCTTGGGGAACTGAACTCTTTTTCAAGGTTTGTTCCTGACCCAAATATGTTTATCAAAATGCACATCTTCAAAGAAGCCGTCACATCGAGCCGGATTGAAGGGACCCAGACCAATATTGAAGAAGCCATTATCGAAGAAAGAGAGATTAACCCTGAAAAGCGGGATGACTGGCGCGAAGTGAACAACTACGTTACCGCAATGAATACCGCTATCGAAGAACTGAAAACTCTGCCGTTGTCTAACCGGTTGATCAGGAATACTCACAAGATTCTGCTTTCGAGTGGACGGGGAGAACATAAAAATCCGGGAGAGTTTCGGAAATCGCAGAACTGGATCGGCGGCGCCAGCCTGGCGGATGCAGTGTTCATTCCGCCGGCTCATACTGAGCTGCCTGACCTATTAGCAGACCTGGAATCATTCTTGCATAATACTGATATTAAGATCCCGCATTTGATTCGCATTGCAATTGCCCATTACCAGTTTGAAACCATCCATCCTTTTCTAGACGGTAATGGCAGGATAGGGCGTTTGCTAATTACCTTGTATCTGGTAAGCGCCGGTGTTTTAGAAAAGCCCTTGCTCTATCTGTCAGAGTTTTTTGAGAAGAATAAAACTCTGTATTACGATAATCTGGAACTGGTCAGGACAAAGAACGATATTGGACAGTGGCTTAAATTCTTTTTAACCGGGGTAATCCAGACAGCGGAAAACGGGGAAGCTACCCTGCATAAAATTACTGATTTGAAGGCAACTATCGAGAGAGAGAAAATCCTAACCATGGGTAAACGTGCTAAACAGGGCTTGGTTCTTCTGCATGCGCTGTTTTCCAAGCCGGTCGTTACCACTAAAGACGTGCAGAATATCACAAGCCTTTCTCCCAAAGCCGCTAATGACCTGGTGCAGGCTTTCTTGACAGCAGGCATTCTTAAAGAAACCACTGGATACCAGCGGAACCGTGTTTTTGGCTTTGAAGATTATTTGAGGCTGTTCCGATGACGCGCAACCATCTTACGGAAATCGAACCAAATCAGACAAACGCAAATTCTGCCCTGAAAGTTCTATATATTGAACTACTTGGGCTACCGCCTTGGATTTGAACTGTAGCGGTTCCAAGACCTATCGCAACAATGGGCCTGAATCTATACACTTCATCTGAAAGTTACCACTTTTTTCATGTGGCATCATTCAACCAATGCTTCCAATGTGGGCCACCGGCTCAGTGAAAAAGGACGAGCTCGACCTGAAAATTCCAATCTGGGTGATTGCTGCCACCAACCGGATCGACATGCTCACGGTCGAGATGAAGTCGCGCTTCGCCATTAAGCATCTGCATGCCTGCAACTGCGCAGATTTCCTGACCATGGTCAAAGGAGTACTCGTGCTCCGCGAGAATACCTCTCTTGAGCTGACTCCACGCGGCTGGATGGAGTGACCCAGGATGTCCGGGATGCCATCCGGGTCGCCAGATTAGCTCCCCAGCTCGGTGTCGAGAACTCGTTCAGGTTGCTGCTCAGTGATATTACAATTTGACGGATTTGCCCTTCAATCATACGGTGGGAGAGGGGGGTCACCCCCAGTACTGGGTAATATACTCGAGTACTGAGCACTGAGCACTCGGATTCTATCCCGGACGCACATAGATGGAGTCGTTGGCATAGATAGCACGAGATGGTAATTCGATGAGCGTAACCTGTGAAATTTGCGGTGATGAGTTCAGCAACTCCCAGGGTCTGGCCGGTCTTCAGAAGCTCAAACATGGTGACACAACACCGGCAAAGGTAGAAAGTCCCAAAACCGTAACCGCCCGCGCTCTGCCCCTGAAGTACGCCGACCGCTGGCAGAACGCCAATTTCGTAGCTAAAAGCTTGACAAAAACGGAATAGTATCGTAGCTTTTAATTAAGGCTTGGAGTAAGTCGGTGCAAACCGGCTCCAAGCCTTTTTGTTTGTACCGGCAACTCCAGGAATTCAATAAGGGGTGAGCAACCTGACTGGAAAGGTTCAGGCTCACCCCTTTTCCTTTTTCACCAGGCTGCTCACCGCCAGATGCGAGGGATACCATGAGCGCCGGTAGTGTAACGATTAGCACGGTCCCTGTCCAAGGGACAGGAGCGGGTTCGATTCCCAGCCCGGCGCTCCAGTCGTTTATCGTCAAACCCATTCCCTTCGTGGCAGCGAAGACGTTGATAGTCAATAACCACTACTTGCACACGCTCCCCGGCGGGACGAAACTAGCCTTTGGGGTATTCTGCAGAGCGAAGCTCCTGGGCGTAGTCACCCTGGGCGCCGGTCCCTTCCTTGCCTACCAGTTGGTGGAGGGAGCCCAGCCCGACGACTGCCTCGCCCTGACCAGATTATGGCTATCTCCTGAACTGCCTCGATACTCCGCATCCAGGGTGCTCGGGATAGCAACGCGTTCCCTCCGGCAGAATACAACTATCAAGTTCCTCATCTCCTACGCGGACCCTTCCGCAGGACATGTAGGAACGATATACCAGGCAGCAGGATGGTTGTATACAGGAGTGTCTTCCGCGATGCCCCTCTATGACATCGGAGATGGAAAGCAACACCACTCTCGCTCACTGGCACACATGCTCGGCACTCACTCGATACGCTACCTCCGTCGAAATGACATCAGCGTTGAAACCGTCCCACAGTCCGCCAAACATCGTTATGTTAATTTCATCGACGGATCATGGAGAAGTCGCCTTAAGGCAACAGTCCTGCCCTACCCCAAGAAGGAGGTGCCCCAGGTATGAAAATAATTGACCTGCCCATCGAAGTCCTTCACGGAGCCCCCTGGAATCCGAATGTCGCCGATGAAGCTACGTTAGGCAGATTACACCGGAGTATTAGTCGCTACGGGATGGTGCAAAATCTGGTCGTACGTCAACTTGATAAAGACGGACATTACGAAGTCCTTTCCGGAAACCAGCGACTGAAAGTCCTTAAAGAGGCGGGCATCTCGCCCGTCCCCTGCGTGGTCGTCGACCTGAGCGATAACGAAGCTCGTCTCCTCGCCGAAGCACTCAACCGCATCCACGGCGATGACGACCTGGGTCTGCGCGCCGAAGTGATACGTGAGGTTCTAAGGACGGTGTCCCCGGAGAAAGTACTGGCGCTTCTTCCTGAAACCACTGCCAGCTTGAATAGCCTATCCACCCTGGGAAAAGAGTCATTAGCGGTTTGCCTTCAGCAATGGGAGAAAGCCAGGGCGGTCAGATTGAGAACCTTACAATTCCGGCTCACCGCAACGCAGCTCGAAGTGGTCCAGAAGGCTCTAGCCCGGATGATGCCTCAGGCTTACCAGTTTCACTCCGATAGCCCCAACCTGCGCAGCACCGCGCTCTACCTGTTATGTAAATCCTATCTCGATAAGGAGGTACTCGATGGACAACCCTGATTTGCCCAAATGCCCCGTCTGTGAAATGCCCCTTTCCGTAAGGCTGGCGCACGGTAGGAAATCGGGCAAACCTTTTGTCATGCTTATCTGCGCTGCCGATGGCCGGCACTTTCGGGGATTCATTACCCACCGTCCCTATGTCCAGGAACTGCTGGAAAAGCTTGATTCCCTGCAAGAGAAGAGACCTCAGGAGTAGTGGGTGAAAGTAGCTATCTACGCCAGGCGGCCAAAGAATTGAAAATCGGTCACGCAACCCGGAAACGATTGCTTGATGTGAGGAAGAAGCCCGGTGGCTAAGAAATCCCAGGAAAATAACGATAAAAGGGTGTTGACAAGTATACACGACGCGTATACACTGTGCGACACACAGGGTAGCAGCGACAGCGGGGTCGATGTCCTGATGATCAAGAATTTCTTGATTGCCTTAGCTGAAGTAGCACTGGCAATAGCCGCCAGGGAGGTAAATGACCGGTGAGAGCCGCAGCTTATATCAGAGTCTCTTCCCTATCGCAAGTAGAGGGGCACTCCCTTGATGCCCAGGAAAGACTGTTCCGAGAACTCTGCAAGAACAGAGGCTGGGAAGTTATACGGGTCTACCGTGAAGAAGGCAAGTCCGCCCATGTCGACGCGATAGCAAGAAGACCTGTCTTTCGTAAGCTTTTGGACGATTCCGCAAAAGGTGAATTCGATATCGTTGTCGTCCATAGCCTTGACCGCTGGGCAAGAAACCAGCGCATCATGCTGGAATCGCTCGGCATCATGGGGAAGCATAATGTTTCATTAGTCTCAATCACTGAGAATATCGATTACTCTAACCCACAAGGTAAGCTCTTTACCCAGATGCTTGGTTCTTTCGCAGAATACTTCTCCGGGGCATTGGGCGCTCACGTCAGAAAAGGACTTGACCAGAGGGCGTTCGAGGGCAAGCATACCGGAGGCATCCCTTTCGGCTATGAGTCCTGCTGGAAAGAGGGAGAAAAGGGAGAGAAGATCCTTATCTGTGAGAAAGAGCATTCCTGCGGTGTCCATCCGCATACGAAAGAGGGGAAAGCGGTCAAAGAGTTGTTTGTTAGATACGCCAACGGGAGCACCACCTTATGTCAGTTAGCTTCTTATTTGAATGAGAACGGTTTCCGCACTCGTAATATGCACAGACTTGTTGGACCCGATGGATCTTTGACTTCAGGACCAAGGATATTTACGACAGCTTCAGTCAGAGGCATACTGCATAACCCGTTCTACGCCGGAAAAGTACCGCACAGGGGCAATCTGTTCGCCGGGGCGCATGAATCCCTCATTTCTCAGGAGCTTTTTGATATCGTCCAGACCACCTTGAAAAAGAACAGTGGCCGGTCTGAGACCCTTCAGGTTCGACCAGAAAGGTCTTATCTGCTCAAGGGTATCATAAGATGCTCTTACTGCGGTATGCCGATGTGGGCTCAAACCTATCAGAACGGGCATACCTACTACCGTGAACACCAGGCTTCCCGAAGTCTGACCCCCTGCCCGGCTCATGGCGGCTCCATCACCTGTGAAGTAGCGGATGAACAAATCAACAAGCTTGTCTCGAATATCGAACTGGGTCCCCAGTGGATTGAAGAAGTACTGGCGATAATCTCTTTGAAAGACGAAGTAGAAAGGGTCAAAAAACAGAAAGTCGCTATCCAGGAAAAACTGAGAAGAATGACCAAGGCTTTTATTGATGGTCTCTTCCCCGATGAGGAATACCACCGCCAGAAGAAGCTTATCGAAATGGAACTTGAGTCTTTGGTAGTCCCTCAGGCAGATGCTGCCGAAGAAGCGGGAAAATTGATTTTAAATCTGCCTACCCTGTGGAATGAAGCTAATCTAGAAGAGCGTAGAAAGCTCTTATTAACCATGTTGGATGCCGTCTACTTCGAATCCAAGCAGCTCAAATCGATTGTCGCCATAAGACCGAAGCCGCCGTTTAAACCCATTTTCCAGGTGGCGGCAACCAAGGCGGGATCTAAAATCCGTATCGTTAACGAGCCTTATCAAGGCTCGTCCGTGTTTCTGGTGGAGACGGGGGAGAGTCGAACTCCCCCTGAAACAAGTATACCGTGCTTCGTGTAAGTAATCACTACGGTATTATAATCATTAATGTAGCTAATCATGGGATAAAGTCAAGAGAGTATTTAACGAGGCTCAAAGATTGTACTTTGCCTTTTTAGAATATATTTGACTTTCGCCAGTGTAAAAAATATATTATTATAAAGCGTGGTAGTAAGCCCTTATCTCTTTTTTTAAAGATACCTCATTAAAAACTGATAGGTGAGGAACTATTTTGTCTTTTTAGGAGTTTGATATGCGTATTCTATCTGCTATACGAATTTCTATTGCGCTGGCTCTTCTAATCGTTTTACTGACAATACCAACAATCAGTGTAAAGGCTATCGGCGCTAGTGCATCATTTGCGGCAGCCATTAATTACGCTACAGGAGTTAATCCACACTCTGTTGCAGTGAATGATTTCAACAAAGACGGCAAATTTGATCTGGCAATAGCCAATATTAACGGGAATAATGTGTCTATTTTACTCGGTATTGGCGATGGTTCCTTTACTGCGGCTGTGAATTACGCTACTGGCAATAATCCAGCCTTTGTTACCACGGAGGACTTTAACCGGGACGGTAATGCAGATTTAGCGGTAGCGAATTTTAATGGCGCCAGTGTTTCAATATTAACTGGCGCTGGTGATGGTACTTTTAATGCAGCGAACAACTATGCTTTAGGTTCCGGCGTAACCTGGATTACCGTTGGTGACTTTAATCATGACGGTGTGTCTGATTTGGCAGCAACTAATCAAGGAGATGATACCGCTTCTATATTAATTGGCGTTGGTGATGGTACTTTTAACGCGGCAGTAAACTACACTACCGGAGATGACCCTTATTCGGTTGCTGTTGGTGATTTCAATAGCGACGGTATACTTGATATCGCTACGGCTAATAATGCGTCCAATAATATCTCCGTATTTTTGGGTAACGGCGATGGGACTTTTGCTGCTATGGTGAATCACGCGGTGACGATAAGTCCCTATTCTATTGTCGCGGATGATTTTAACCGCGATGGCAAGATTGACGTTGTAATAGCTGGCAGTAGTAATGCATCCATACTTCTAGGCATTGGTAATGGTACATTCAACGCGCCCGTAAATTACAGCGCTGGTAGCCCTCCGATGTCTATCACTACAGGTGATTTTAACAGAGATGGCAATATAGATCTGGTTACCGCTAATTTGTGGGATGACAATGTCTCAGTTTTAAATGGTGTCGGGGATGGCACATTTAGCGCAGCAATAAATTATGCGACGCAGTCACAACCATATCACGTAACAACCGGAGATTTTAACCAGGATGGCAAGCTCGACATTGCCGCCGCCAATCAAGGTAGCAATAGCGTATCAATAATGCTCAACACGTGCGCCCCAATTTTCGCTCTATCCTTCGGAGCTGCTTCGAACTATAGCACTGGGTTAGCACCTTATACCATTAACTCCGGTGATTTTAATAACGATGGAGTTCTGGACCTTATAACTTCCGATCAAACTGCCAATGCAGTTTCTCTGTTGACAGGGAATGCTAACGGCACTTTTAATGCCGCCAGCATTTACTCCGTAGGAACAAATGTCCTTTGTGTAACCATCGGTGATTTCAACGGTGATGGTAAGATGGATTTGGCTACGGCTAACTGGGGTTCTAATAACATCACTGTCAGGTTAGGCAACGGCGACAGCACTTTCCAAGCCGCAGTAAATTATGCAGCGGGGACCAGCCCATGGATGGTCATCAGTGGAGATTTTAACCGGGATGGTAAGATGGATTTAGCTACCACCAATATAAATAGCAACGATGCCTCCATTTTTTTAGGCAATGGAGACGGGACTTTTGCTGCCAGCGTTTCATACGCTACTCAAATTAATCCTACAGGTATTGTAGCTGGAGATTTTAACCGGGACGGCATACTAGATCTCGGCGTAACAAATGCATTAAGTGATAGTGTATCCATTTTGATTGGTGCAGGGGATGGGACATTTGCTATTGCTGTCAATTATGCTGTCAGTGATGGGCCGCGTTCTCTCACCGCCGGAGACTTCAACAGGGATGGTAAAGAAGACCTCATCGTCGATAATTACGGCGATAATAAGATGTCTGTTTTAACAGGAAATGGCGACGGGACCTTCAGCGCTGCAGTTCATTTTTCTCACAACCCCGGACCCTTCACTGTCACTAATCATGACTTTAACCAGGATGGCAAGCTGGATTTAGCTATTGCAAACTATGATGTTAATAGTATCTCTATCCTAACAGGAAATGGTGATGGAACCTTCAACGCTTCAACCGAATATAGTACTGGAGCAGGGCCGGCATCGATAACTATAGGGGATTACAACTACGACGGTAAAATCGATATTGCGGTGTCAAATCATAATGATAACAATCTATCAATGCTGCTAAATACTTCCGTTCGCGGTGCCGGTATTAATGAGTTTACCCCGACAGTTGCCGGCAACGGAAGCGCCGTAACTATTACCGGCGGAGACTTTACCGGTACCACCGCAGTCAAATTTGGTGGTACCGATGCAACAGCTTTTACGATTGATTCAGCAACACAGATCACCGCCACTGTAGGAGCAGGTACCTCCGGCAAAATCAGCGTAACTACGCCAACAGGGACAACTGAGAGCGTTGCTGATTTTACCTTTATCCCGGCTCCTACCGTAACAGGCTTTGCGCCTACAACGGCTGGTAATGGTAATAACGTAACCATTACTGGGACTGGTTTTACCGGTACTACCTCAGTTAAGTTTGGTGGTACCGATGCAACAGCTTTTACGGTTGATTCAGCGACACAGATCACTGCCACTGTAGGAGCAGGTACCTCTGGCAAAATCAGCGTAACTACGCCAGGCGGTACCGGAACCAGCGCTGCTGACTTCACCTTTACCGCGCCAGCAGGTGGCGATGGAGGAGGTGGTGCCAGCGAAAATTACTATACCCAAATAAACTTGCTCGGAACCGACCAGAGCTTTGTTAGTAACTTCGAGGGTAAACTAGAGCAGACATTGACAGTCGTATCCGCTAACGGTCTACTCCGGATATCACTGCCGTTGCATACCATGGTAAAGCAACGCGACGGGAGAAGATTGAGCAGCCTGACCGCTGACGAAAATTACAGCCCTCAAGCGCCTCCCCACAGAGCTTTTTTCATAGGTAAAGTATATGACTTTGGTCCGGATGGTGCGACATTCTCGCCGTTTATTAATATTACGATGTTCTATAATTTATCTGATCTGCCAGCCGGATTGACCGGAGAAGATTTGAGTATCGCTTACTACGACAATAAAACCGGTGGGTGGGTTAAGCTAACTTCCACTCATGATTCTGCAAATCATTCGTTAACTACTCAAGTGACTCATTTTTCTTCATATGCTATTATCGCGTATCAGAAGCCGCTAACGCCAGCTTATATCACTGTATCCAACCTCTCAATTTACCCTGTAGAAGTGCAGCCGAATCAAGAGGTTACGTTAACAGCAACTATTACTAACACTGGTGAAACTGCGGGAGAACATTTGCTCGTTCTGAAAGTAAATAATATTGAAGAAGCGGTTCAAACAATTTCCCTTGCCGGGCAGAGCAATACCGAAGCATCTTTTACCTTGAGACGAAGGGAAACTGGTAACTATGTCGTGAAGATAGCTGACCTTGTGGGGCAATTTAAAGTTACAACCCCAGTACAAACATTGAATCTAACGCCTGAGCCGACACCGACAACTTCATTACCGATAAATGTTCCTTCGCCAACATTCTCTCCAGCGCCAACTATCGCCCTGCCGCCGCAAGTTACACCTGCTCCAGTTACTCCGATACTAGCTCCTCCACCGGCAACAAATAATTGGTGGTTGATTGGTGGTATAGTCGCAGGGATCCTCCTGGTAGTCGTAATCATTTGGAGATTCATGATACTACGCCGTGATTAAACAACCGTTCTCCAAGAATCCGCTCAATCCAATATACTATTTTGTATACCTTGATGCCGGATGGCAGTAAAAGTTGAGTATTGGAAGACGGGGGAGAGTCGAACTCTGCCTGGAAACAAGATTTAACCAACCCTATTTTTCTACCAGTCACTGTCTAGCATTCGTTAATTAGTTTTAATCCTCCGCTGGCAGCTATTCGTTTTTATTGATCTTCCATCTATGTCCGCATATCGAGCAAATACGTGTTCCCTCAGTGGTTTTTATTAGCTGATAATGACGGCACCGGGGGCATATACCGCGACTTGTCTTTACTTCCTCATTTGCGGCATTATCCCTAATTTGTTTTGAATCATCGTTTCCCATACCATTAAAGGTTACCTCTTCTCAGGTTAAATTTACTAGTTTTTCATCCAAAGAGTCCAACTCCTCCTGAAGCAAAGAATAAAGTTCTTGCGTATCCGCTCCAAAAAACGTCAAACCTAATCTGTTAAGCTGGCAGCCTTCGTTTTAATTTCAGTGTGAAAGTCGGAAATCTAATACCTGAGTCG
>JAQTPO010000083.1 GCA_028712845.1 Dehalococcoidales bacterium
ACGCAGATTATTAAAGTGCTCCTCATTGATACCCAGGTAGGCTGATATCTTCTGTAGCTCACATTGCTGGTTCTTCGCGCAGGTAAGGCAATTTCCATTATGGTTAGCCAGGATAAGCTCCATGGTAGTAGTCCGGGAGAGCCTTACCAGTTCCGTCTCGGTACGCACTACCATCCCATCGGTAACTGGCGTCGTACAGGAAGTGGGCAGACCACGCATTCCCTCGATTTCGACCACGCAGAGCGAGCAGCCTCCGTATGGCTCAAGGTCAGGGTCATAACAAAGAGTAGGAATGTAGATGCCGGCGCCGCGCGCCGCTTCGAGCACAGTAGTGCCTGCGGGTACCTCAATCCGTAAACCATCAATGGTTACAGTATAAGTTTTAGGTTTCGTTTCCTGCCCTGATATCGGAGACATCGCCATATCATCCTCCCCTAATAGATGGTTCCTCAATTGCTTCGGCTACTATTTCCTGTTCCTCGAGATCACAGCGCAGACAACGGCTGGCTTCCTTTTCCGCAGCCCTTCTAGTGTAACCGATTTCTACAATATCGAAGTTACCCAGCCTTTTGCCCTTCGCTTTCATCGGCATCTTAGGACGGTAGCCTTCCTCTTGTTCTTCCATCTCGAACTTACCGGTAATTTCTTCTGGCGGCGCCAGCCTTTCTTGGATAAGCCCTTTTCCGCTTAGATATTTGTCTATAGCAACAGACGCTCGCCGGCCGGCGGCAATAGCTTCAATTACCGAGGCCGGTCCGCTGACCGCGTCGCCACCTGCGAAAACTCCTTCCAGACTGGTAGCGAGTGTATCGGGGTTGGCAATGATGGTGTTTTTATTACTTATTTCCTTATTCATTGGCGCCGGTATCTCCGGGACCTGACCGATAGCCGAGATGATGGTATCAAAGTCTGCCGCAAACTCGCTCCCGTTCACCGGTATCGGACGTCTCCGCCCGCTGCTATCGATGTCACCAAGTTCCATAAGGAGGCAGGTCATCCGGAGATGCGCGTTACTTTTCTCAATCCGGCTGGGATTGGTCAGATATCGTATCTCGACACCTTCTTTCAGCGCCTCGTTTATCTCATCTTTATCCGCAGGCATCTCAGCGAGGGTACGGCGGTAAAATATCGTCACCTTTTTCGAGCCTAGCCTTAACGCCGTGCGCGATGCGTCGATGGCGGCATTGCCGCCGCCGATGATAGCGACACGCCCGCCTAGCGCTACCTTCCTGCCCAAACTCACTTCGCGGAGCAACTCCACGCAGTCGATTACTCCCGGTGTGTCTTCCCCGCTGACCCGCATATCCGCACCGCCGTGCGCCCCTATGGCGAGAAAGATGGCATCGAACCCCCGCTGGCGCAACCATTCCACCGATTCAACCCGCGTATTCGTCTTTATTTTTACACCCACCTGCCCGATAATATCAATTTCAGCATCGAGCAATTTCGCCGGTAGCCGGTAACGCGGTATTCCCACGCGCATCATACCGCCTGCCTCCGGTAGTGCTTCAAATACTGTGACGGCGTGTCCCCCGAGCTTGGCAAGGTAATACGCAGCGGTAAGCCCCGCCGGACCGGAACCCACCACGGCGACTTTCTTACCTGATGATGCCGCGACGGTTGTTTCTTTGAACGGGCGGGCATTATCGACAATAAAACGCTTTAATGCGCGTATGGCTATGGGCTCATCCAGTTGGCCGCGCCGGCACTTGGACTCGCAGGGATGGATACAAACATAACCGCAAACGGATGGGAAAGGTATCTTTTCACGGATTACCGCCAGAGCCTGATCATAATCCCCATCGGCTATTAGACGTATGTAACGCGGTACGTTTACGCCCGCCGGGCAGGTATGACTGCACGGAGCTTTGACCAGCCCTTTGCATACGGCGGCAGGACAATGATGATTTTTAATATGCTGTTCGTATTCCTCACGGAAATAACGTATGGTGGTAAGCACAGGGTTGGGGGCAGTTTGCCCCAGTCCACAGCGCGAGCCCACCTTGATTGCTTCGCTCAACTCGATGAGCAGATCAATATCGCCCGGTTTTCCCCGGCCGTTGGCAATATCCTCCAGGATGTTCAGCATTTGCTTGGTACCCCAGCGGCAGGGTATACACTTGCCGCAGGACTCTATCTGCGTAAAGTTCAGGAAGAATTTCGCCATGTCTACCATGCAGGTATCTTCATCCATGACTACCATGCCGCCTGATCCCATAATAGAGCCTGCCGCTGCCAGGGAATCATAATCCACCGGCGAATTGAGGAAGCTTGCTGGTAAACAACCTCCGGAGGGACCGCCGGTCTGCACCGCCTTCAGGAGTTTACCCCCGGGGATGCCCCCGCCGATGTCAAAAATTATCTCGCGCAGCAGGGTGCCGATGGGAATTTCGACCAGACCGCTATGGGCAATTTTCCCGGTCAGAGCGAAGACGGTGGTTCCCTTGCTCTTGCCCGCGCCGATGCCGGCATACCATTCCGCACCTTTATTGATGATTACCGGAATGGTTGCCAATGTTTTAACATTATTGATATTGGTGGGTTGACCCCATAGACCGGATTGAGCGGGGAAGGGGGGACGAGGTCGCGGTCTGCCAGCCTTGCCTTCGATGGAAGCCATCAGTGCCGTTTCTTCACCGCAGACGAAGGCGCCCGCGCCCTCCTTGATATGCAGCCTGAAACTAAAGGTGGAGCCCAGTATGTTCTCGCCAAGAATCCCAAGCTCTTCAGCCTGTTTGATTGCCGTGTGCAGGCGCTTGATAGCCAGGGGATACTCGGCGCGGCAGTAAATATAACCCTCGCTGGCCCCGATGGCATAGGCGGCAATCATTATCCCCTCGATAACGGTGTGCGGATCGCCCTCCATGGTGCTCCTGTCCATGAAAGCCCCCGGGTCGCCCTCATCAGCATTGCATATCATGTACTTCTGTGTGCCCAGCGACTGTCGGCAAAAGTTCCACTTCTGGGCGGTGGGGAAACCAGCGCCCCCGCGACCGCGCAGACCGGAACGTTTGATTTCATCTATAACCTGTTCCGGAGTCATCCCGGAAAGCACCCTGCTCAGCGCCTCGTAGCCGCCGCAGGCGATATAATCGTTTATTCTTTCTGGGTTAATGAGGCCGCAGTTCCGGAGTATAACGCGGACCTGTGGCTTGAGCATCGGTAAATCGAAAAGCATGGGGATTCCCTCAATGCCGCCTCCACCTACGGTACCCAGCGCAAGGTCGGGACGGGGGTTATCCCTGACGAGATAGTCCTCGATGATTTCTGAAGCCAGTTCCGGGGTGAGGTGCCCGTAGTAAACATGTGGACGTCCTGGCTTTATAATATTAATGATAGGCTCCAAATAGCACATCCCGATACAGCCTACCTGAGTAATGACAGCCTCCAGATGGTTTGCTGCCAAGGTTTTATTGATAGCTTCAAGTATTTTTAGGGCACCGGCTATCTGGCCGCAGGTAGCCGTGCCAATTAAAATTCGGGGCTTATCGCTGTGCTCCCATGCTTCCCATTCGGCAATGGCCCGGGCTCTTATCTTATCAAAAATCATGTCGCACCACCGTAATTACTTTTTGCTATCCCGTTCATCCAAAATTTCGGCCACTTTTTTGGTCGTCAGGTTTCCATAGGTCTCGTTATTAATCGTCATATTTGGCGCCATGGCGCAGGCGCCGATACATGCCACCGTTTCCAAGGCGTACTCTAGGTCGGGGGTGCTCTGACCATCCTTAATTCCGAGACGTTTTTCCACTTCCCTAAGGATTAGCGCGCCACCGCGGACGTGGCAAGCCGTCCCGCGGCATACCCTGACGATGTTCCGACCTGTGGGGACGAGTTTGAATTGGGCGTAAAATGTAGCCACGCCAAAGACGGTACACTCCGGTATCCTCAGAAAATTCGCCAATTTGGACATCGCCGCTTCCGGCAGGAAACCGAATTTTTGCTGTACCTGCTGTAGAATCGGGATTAGCTCTGCTTTCTCCCCCCGATACGAAGTGAGAATTTCTTCTACCTGCTTCTCCACGAAAGCGTTGTCTACCTGAACGCCTGATTTTATCTTCTGGTTTGTTCCTGCCATATTCATTCAGCCCTCATTTATCGCTTCACATTATTTCTGCCGGAGACGGCAACTTATTTACATGCTCAATCGCTTGTCCAGTTTGCCGACCAGCTTTAATGCCTGCAAAGGATCATGAACCTCCCTTGAAAGCAATGTCCTTTTTAAGACTATTTTGTAATCCTCAGCTATTTGTCTTAGAATCTAATAGCTTTTACCGCCCTACTAGAGCGGCTATAATTGCTTTCTTAATAATATCTAATGCTCCGGCTTATCAGCACTATGGCGCTTCTTACGCCCCATTCTTCATTATAAAACGTTTGATGCTATTATTAAACTTGTTACCGTAATCATCAAATTAAGTCTAAAAGAGCTGTTTTGGATCCCCTTCAGTAAAAATGTCTTAAGTTACATCACATTTATCCACAATCCATCAATAATGCCGACCAGTCCCCGCTTCTTCGGCAGCACAGGTCCGGCGCACGGCCAGCGACTTCCAGGTTTTACCATGTTGTACTTCTACGCAAATATTATTTAATCAGCAGAGTCGAACTCCATCGCAAACACGTATTAGCACTCTTTGCTTTACTTTTTGTTGCGGCTTATGTTCTTTATTTTCCTCATACAAGTTGATAGTAATATTAATCTAACCTATAATGATGGCTAATCTCAATAATGCTGGCATGCCTTTATTGAAGTCGGCCTTTTATTTCCCCAAATTCATTCCGATATCTTTTTAGCCGGCAAAAGCAGAAACCGGTCAGCCTTACTTTTCATTTTTGTCTGAACATAATGATATAATATATTTATACACGCTATTTTTTTCGGAGGTTGATGTTTATGGCTAGAAAACAATTCCTACTATTTCTGGCAATCATAAACCTGTTGGGGTTTTTGGGTACGATTGTCATAAACGGACTTGCCAACGCTCTCCCAATCAACGGTAAAACAACTGGCGAACTATCTGATATGTATCCCAATTTATTCGTACCGGCAGGCCTTACATTTTCCATCTGGGGATTAATATACCTGCTACTCGCGGTCTTTACTTTTTACAGTCTAATTGTTGCTTCAAAGAAAGATACCGAAACGCCCTTCCTCAACAAAATAGGGGTATTGTTTTTCGTATCATGTATTGCAAATATCGGCTGGATACTCGCCTGGCATTATGAAATCGTTCTCCTGTCTGTGGTAATGATGTTGCTGCTGCTTGGATGCCTATTGGCCATATACCTGAGACTGGATACGGGAAAAGCAGGTACAGCCAAGAAAGAGCAATACCTTGTCCATCTGCCTTTCAGCGTCTATCTGGGGTGGATAACGATAGCTACCATTGCCAATATCACTGCTCTGCTGGTAGATATTAATTGGAACAGATTCGGTCTCAGCGAGCAGTTCTGGACCGTAACCGTGATTCTTATAGGAATAGTGATTGCTCTGAGTATTCTGGTCCGCAGGCAGGATATTTTTTATTGTCTCGTTGTTGATTGGGCGTTACTCGGTATCCTGTTAACGCGGCTTGCCGACCCTGTTCCGGTTCAAAGCGTGATTATTGTTACCGTAGTCGGCCTTGTCATTATCATTGCCGGAATAATAATGCAACTGGTCCGGAAAAAGGTCTATGCTGCCGGAACGGTTTAGCTGCGATAGGGTTTGCATGACGAATAGGTTCCAATATGGGAAACTTTGAAGAACTCTCAGATTTAATAAAGAGAGTCCTCGCTTCGCAACGATTCGCTGTCCTGGCAACTCAATCAGAAGGACAGCCATATGGCAATCTGGTAGCTTTTGCTGAGGCGGACAACCTGAGAAGCTTGCTCTTTGTGACCGGCCGCAATACTCGCAAATACTCCAACATTCTGGTAAATAAAGAGTCAGCGCTTGTTATTGACAGCAGAACAAACCAGGCATTAGACCTTAATAATGCAATAGCTATTACAGCTTTAGGTACGATAGAAGAAGCCAATACCCTCAATAAGGAACACCTGTCAGGCATATATCTCTCCAAACATCCCGAACTCAGAGATTTTCTCTATAAGAAATCCAATGCGCTCATGAAGGTTTCCGTAACTGACTACGTTGTTGCCACTTTCGGAAGCGTGAGGCATTTCTCCGTACGGCAATTAGTATAGCTATAACCTGAACATAAGACCATATAAGAAAAAGGATACAGGAGAACAAATGGGGAAACTCGCTCGAATAGCCGATATCAACGATCTTTCCGAAGGCACAATGAAGAAGTATCAGCTTCAGGATACCGAGATACTGGTGACCAGAATTGCGGGGAAATACTATGCTACCCAGAGCAAATGCCCTCACTTCGGTGGTGATCTTTCTAAAGGCAAACTGGAAGGAAGTACTGTAACCTGTCCCAAACATGGCTCCCAATTCAACCTGACTGACGGCAGCGTAGTACGCTGGCTCAAGGGAACCGGACTAATATCCTACATCGGTAAGACGGTAAAATCGCCGCAGAAATTGCTTATCTACAATGTGAAGATTGAAGGTCAAGACATTATGGTGGAAATATAGGTCACCAACGGGGCAGTATCAATAACAGAATTAAAAATAACTTGGCGAAGATAAGACAAATCCAATTTTAAGCAGGACCGATGCCGACATTACAAGCATTTTTCACAAACATGTCAGTGAAAATGCCTCTTTACAGGAAGCTCTATTTAGTCTTTCGCAATAATATGATAAAGATAATTAAGCGCCAGAGTTGCTGCGGACATCATGGTGAACCCGGTTGCTGACAGTTGGCAGAACAAGACCCTCGTGAAGGGTCTGAAAAAAAGGAGGCAAAGAATGGCTATTGACCAATCCGCCGAAAGGCGACTCGGCCGGCTGCGAACCTGGAATATTGTTGTCGGAATAATACTCGCAATACAAGCTGTTATGATTGCCATTCTCACCAATAACTTCTCTCTTCCGGTAACAGCCACTTTTATGAGCGGGCCGCCCGGAGCAGCACCCCAGCTTTACCACTGGTTTAGTATTTCTACAGGATGGGGGGTCTTTACTTTCCTGGCGATTTCAGCCCTCGCTTTGTTAACGATTGCGTCGCCCATGGTATTCCCCTGGTATAAGCGCAATCTCATGGAGAGCCGTAATTACGGGCGCTGGATTGAGTACTTCTTCAGTTCCTCGATTATGATTGTTCTTATCTCTCAGATATGCGGTATCAGCGATATCGCCGCGCTGCTGGCTATTTTCGGCATCAACGCCACGATGATACTTTTCGGAGCAGTGCAGGAAAAATACGAAAAACCGGGAAAGCCGAACCTGTTACCATTCTGGTTCGGTAGTTTTGCGGGTATCATTCCGTGGGCTGCGATAGTAATCTACGCCATAGCGCCCGGAGTAACGGCATCCCCTCCCGGGTTCGTCTACGGGATTATTATCTCGCTTTTTGTTTTCTTTAACTGTTTCGCCGTCAATATGATATTGCAATATAAGCAAATAGGACCATGGCGGGATTATCTCTTTGGCGAGAAGATTTATATCATTCTCAGCCTTACGGCAAAAGCGCTGCTGGCATGGCAGGTTTTCTTCCCGGTGCTGATGTCGTCCTGAATATCTTGCTGATTTACCCTGATTAACCGGACATTTCGATTCAGGTGAGCAGCGCAATAAATGAACATTAAGATAATAACCGATAGCACTTCAGACATGCCGGAAGGCACGGCTGACGATCTGGGTGTCAGGGTAGTGCCGATATATCTGCGTTTCGGAGATAAGATTTACCGCGATGGAGTAGATATTTCCAAAGCTGAGTTCTATAAGATGCTATCTACTTCGCCGTTTCATCCGGCTTCTTCGCAGCCAAACCCGGAAGATTTTACCAGCGTTTTTAAAGAATATAGCGGGAATAAAGATGGTATAGTTTCCATACATATCTCATCGAAGATAAGCGGGACCTACAACTCGGCGAATATCGCCAAGAAAACGATGAAAACCGAATGCCCTATTGAAATCATCGATTCCGGTTTTAACTCCGGTGGTTTAGGGTTAGTGGTGAAGGCAGCCGCCCGGGCCGCGCAGGCCGGTGCAAGTATGTCCGAAGTGGTCAACGAGGCAAAAATAGCCATACAAGAAGTCCGCATGTTAGGCATGTTTGAAACGATGAAATACCTGGCCCGAAGCGGCCGGGTGAATAAAGCCATCGCCGCTGCTTCAAACGTATTACATGTCATGCCCCTATTAACCTTTCATGAAGGAGAAATTGTAAGAGCCGGGCTCATACGAGCCGTGAGTAAAGGCACGGATAGGATTTACGATTTTGTGAAGAACAACACCCCGATTAAAGAACTTATGATTGTGCACAGTCAAGTCCTGGACCAGGCAAAGCAATTAAAACACCGCCTTGGTGAATTTATTCAGGAAGAAAGAATATCTATAGCCGAACTCGGAGCTGGTCTCGGGGTCCATGGAGGCCCGGGGGTCTTACTGGCAGCCGGTAGTGTAACATTTATTGTGTGAAATGTAGGAGGGGTTGAAAAAGAGGGCGCTTTCCTTCAAGGTTTTATTGAGAGATAAAACAACAATAAAGGAGCAGCGCCCATGAAACTCGAAGTTAGTGT
>JAQTPO010000084.1 GCA_028712845.1 Dehalococcoidales bacterium
CTGCCTCGTTTACCCTGCGAAACACTTCTTCCGCTTCTCCTGCTATTGTCATCACAGCATCTCCCCATCCGTCACGGGCAATGCCAATACTGTCTAAAGTCTGACGCAATTTTGCAATTGTTGTCTCTATATCAAACAAAGCCAGGAAATGTCCGCTTTTAGTTGATAATTCTACACCGGGAAAGACCGATAACCCTTTTCCTTCAGCAATACAGCGGATATTATCTACACTCTCAAAAGTGTTGTGGTCAGTGACCGCAATGGCATCCAACCCGGAAGACAAAGCCGCCGCCACAATCTGGTCGGGAGTAACTGATTTATCACTATAACAAACCGATTGGGGGGTATGTATATGCAGGTCTACTTTAAGAAAATCCGTATCGTTAATCGCGTTCAACTTATAATCCAGCACAGCCTTGAGTTAACCAATAGCGTACCAGTCCAGATGGAGTTTTGTCAAAATATTTGACAAATAGAAATGAATGATTCTATAATGAGTGAAATCAAAGTAGTATAGATATTGGAGTTTAAGCGTGCCGAACTGGATTAAGCGCGAAAGTCGAAGAGAGACATGCACCATGATGATGCCTCGGGCTTGGCGTGCCGCCAGTTCGGGGATGATGGAGTTGTAATCTTCCCACTGGTCGAGCCTAACCAAGCCCAGAAGCAGTTGTTTCTGGGCTTTTTGTTTATCCATGCAATATGATTGACAGTAAAACAACAAATAATTATCATACAGTGAAGGAGTAAAATGGCAAAAACAATTGAAGAGATAAACCGGAAAATAAAGAGGGGAGAAGCAGTAGTATTTACCGCCGAAGAAATTATCGGCGTAGTCAAAGAAAAAGGCATCAAAACAGCGGCTGAGGAAGTGGATGTGGTAACCACGGGAACATTTGGTCCGATGTGTTCTTCAGGCGCTTACTTTAACATCGGTCATTCCAAACCGAGAATCAAAATCGGCGGCGGCAAGACATATCTCAACGATGTACCTGCTTACACTGGTCTTGCGGCAGTGGACCTGTTCCTTGGCGCCACGGCAACACCGGATGACGACCCCAGAAACAAGGTCTATCCGGGTGAGTTTAATTACGGCGGCGGGCATGTCATCGAAGAACTGGTAGCCGGCAAAGACATCAGACTGGAAGCAACTGCTTACGGCACAGATTGTTACCCGAGAAAGAAACTGGAGACATGGCTCAATATCAAAGACCTGAACGAAGCGGTGCTGTTCAATATCAGAAACGCCTATCAGAATTACAATGTTGCTGTCAACCTTTCTAACAAGACCATATACACTTATATGGGGATGCTCAAACCTAATCTGGGCAATGCCACGTATTGCAGTGCCGGTCAGCTATCGCCATTACTGAACGACCCTTATTATAAGACCCTCGGTATCGGCACTAAAATCTTCCTGGGAGGCGGCATTGGCTTTATCGCCTGGCAGGGGACACAGTTCAATCCCACCGTACCCAGATCAGAGAATGGTGTACCTAAAGGCGGAGCCGGCACGCTGGCAGTCATCGGCGACCTGAAACAGATGAACTCCCGATGGCTGATGGGCACCAGCATGCTTGGCTATGGTCCCACTTTAACAGTTGGAATCGGCGTACCTATTCCCATTTTATCCGAGGAGATTCTGAAGTACACCACTGTAACCGATGACCAGATAATCGGTACTATTTACGATTATTCGGACGCTTATCCCAACAGGAGAGCAGAGCCGCTCGGTGAGGTCACTTACGCTCAACTTAAGAGCGGTAAAATAACCGTGCAGGGCAAGAAAGTACCCACGGCATCGCTTTCCAGCTACTCCCGGGCAATGGAGATTGCCAATACCCTGAAAGGGTGGATAAAAGCCGGCAAGTTCGAGTTAACCACACCGGTAGCATATTTGCCCGGTGTCGAATCAGGGGTTACATTCAAACCACTCAATGAGCGACCTATAGAGCATTGAGTCGGTAGTGTAGGATGGGAAAACAAAAAATAATTCTGAGGTAGTAAAATTATGGTTTCGAAAAGAATTGTATTACACTTTCCAAAACGTTTAGTAAATAGACCTATTGTTCACCACCTTATCAAAGATTTTAATCTTGAGTTCAATATTCTCAAGGCTTCCGTCACACAGGTCGAAGAAGGATTGATGGTGCTGGAGCTAAAAGGCAAACAGGAAGACTATGATAAAGGCATTAATTACCTCAAGGAAACCGGTGTCATCATGGAATCGATCAGCCAAAATGTCATCCGCAACGAGGAGAGATGCACCCACTGCGGCGCCTGCATCACCGTCTGTCCTGTTGGAGCCTTCGAACTGGATATGACAAGCCGTCTGACAAAATTTGATGATAAGAAGTGTATTGCCTGCGGACTCTGTATAAAAACCTGCCCTCCCAGAGCAATGGAGTTGCATTTTTAGTCCGTGTTACTAGAAACCAAAATGTAGGGTCGGGTTTCGAACCCGACCGCCCCTCCTGCGGGCAGGTTAAAAACCTGCCCCTATAAAAATCTTAGAGATTGGGACAACCGTGAACATAGCACACATTTACACGTATGCTGTTTTATAGCCGCTTGACATATAGCCGCTATCCATCTAAATTGTAATAACACGATTGTTGCAGGAGGTTCTAAATGGAAGAAAAAAGACCGCGGATCGGTATATTGACAGGCGGCGGAGATTGTCCGGGACTTAATGCTGCCATTAGAGCCTGCGCTAAAACTGCTATCAGGTCCGGCTACGAAGTCATTGGCATTCACAATGGCTGGCAGGGCTTACTGGAACATGACGATGAAGTACTGGATTTGATGCGGACCTCCGGCATCATCGATAAAGGCGGCACTATATTGGGTACTTCGCGAGTCAGCCCATTGAGAGTGGAGAATGGCGTGCAAAAAGTCCGTGACCGTTTTAATGTACTGAGGCTTGAAGGCATTGTAGTAGTGGGAGGAGAAGGGAGTCTAAGCCTGAGCTACGAATTATGCAAACGTGGTATTCCCGTAGTGGGTATCCCCAAGACTATCGATAATGATGTCAAGGAAACTGATTTCTCCATTGGTTTTCAAACTGCCGTGCAGATTGCCTCTGATGCACTGGATAGACTCCGCTCCACGGCTGAGAGTCATCACCGTGTGATGTTACTGGAAGTAATGGGACGTAATACAGGCTGGATAGCCACTTATGCCGGATTGGCTAACGGCGCCGATGAAATCCTTATCCCTGAAATTCCTCTCACTGAAGAAAAATTGGATGACCTCTGCGAGAGATTAAAGAGACGAAGAAACAGAGGCATTAAGTTCAGCATCATGGTGGTCGCAGAAGGTATTAAAATCCTTGGTAAAAGTGTACTGCAGGAAGAACACGATAACAATGCTCAGAGTAACGCACCCAGATTAGGCGGAGTAGCGCAAGTGCTCGGAAATATCATCCAGGAACGAACCAGCTTGGAAACACGCGTATCGACCCTGGGTTACATCCAGAGAGGCGGCACTCCGGTTGCCTATGATAGAACACTGGCAACCGCCTTCGGAGTGAAAGCCACCGAACTGGTGAAAGCAAAAAAATATGGAGAGATGACTGCCCTTCGGGGTGTCAGGGTTGTCGGAGTACCTCTGGAAAAAGTAGCAAATGGCGTTAAAACTGTTAATCTCAATGCTTATGCCGTCGCCAGAAGATTCTTCGCAAATTGATTGGGTGCTTATGCTGACACAGGATGAAAAACAACGCTATGACCGTCAGTTAATGATACCGGGCATTGGCGAAGCTGGACAGGAAAAACTCAAAAAGGCCCGTGTCGTTATTGCCGGCGCTGGAGGACTTGGCTCACCTGCCGCTCTCTATTTAGTTGCGGCGGGGGTAGGTACACTTCGCATTATTGACAATGATAAAGTGGAACTCAGCAATCTCAACCGTCAGATACTACACTGGGAAAAAGACATCGGCACGCCTAAAACAAAATCTGCGGCTGAAAAACTCCGTAAACTAAACCGGAACGTCACTGTAGAAACTATCGATACCACAATAAATGAAACCAATGTAGCTACGCTGGTTGCCGGTTTCGATGTTATCGTGGATGCTATGGATAATCTGCCTGCAAGATATTTATTGAATAAGGCAGCTGTTGAACATAGCATCCCCTTCGTTCACGGAGCCGTTTATGGGCTCGAAGGTAGAGTTATGACTATCATTCCATGGAAAAGCTCCTGCCTAAGATGTCTGTATCACGGCACACCTCCGCAAGAGAAGTTCCCTGTGCTCGGCACCACGCCGGCAATTATCGGCACCATTCAAGCGACTGAAGTCATCAAGTACCTCACCGGAATCGGCACACTTTTGACCGATAGACTACTGGTTTACGACGGACTCAAGATGAAATTTTCCGAACTCAACGTTAGCCGAAACAAAAACTGCGAGCACTGCGGTGGACTCAACAACGGGAGCAAAAAATGAGCATTACTTTCAATATCGCCTCCTACTTACAACCCTATACGGGCGGCAAAGAAGGTATCAAAGTTGAAGGTAATTCCGTCAGAGAATGCCTAAATGACCTTATCCGCCAATTCCCCACTATAAAAAAGCGGCTTTTAGATGAAAATGGTAATCTGCTGGACTACGTCAGCGTTTTCGCCGGTGAGGACGTAGCTTATGCCGACCAACTGGATAAACCGGTAAAAGACGGGGATGTGCTTCACATTCTCTACATTATCGGCGGCGGGTAAAATCAACTAATTATCAACCCTTTCCACATCAAGCTGTATAGCATTATGTAAATGATACCCGCTCATCCGCCAAGGCATTTCTAAGTTGACAACATTCAAGCCTGTATCATAATATTAATCAACTGTATCCAAGAGATTTATTTTGGAAATAGGAGTAACAAAAATCCCCGGTATAAAATACCTCATCACAGTTAAAAATTGAAATAGCAATATTGTAAAGGAGAAGAATAAGCGCAATGAAAACAAGAATGACGGAACTTTTTGGTATCAAGTACCCCATTATGCTGGCAGGGATGAACTGGTTGACAACACCTAAATTAGTGGCAGCAGTTTCTAATGCCGGCGGACTTGGTGTCCTGGCTGGTGTACAGTACGACCCTGAAGGACTGAGAAAGGCTATTCAAGAAATAAGAAAGATGACCGACAAGCCTTTTGGAGTAAACCTTACACTCGGCGTTGGGTCGGCACAGTTGGCTAAGGTCGTTATCGAAGAGAAAGTGCCGGTTTTCAACTACTCGCTGGGGAGACCGCCTGAAATAAAGCCATTGATTGAAGCTGTCCATTCTTATGGCGGCAAAGTCATCGGGACAATTGCGCTGGTGAAACACGCTCAGAGGTCTGAACAACTGGGCGCTGATGCTATTGTTATCACCGGT
Organism: Dehalococcoidales bacterium; assembly: GCA_028712845.1. The sequence goes on from JAQTPO010000084.1 coordinate 5,373, forward strand.
TTTGAAGCGGCATCGCACTCAGGGAATGCCGGCGCGCTGGTACTGGTGCCACAGGTTTCCGAAGCAGTGAAAGTTCCTACTATCGGCGCCGGTGGCTATGCCGATGGCAGAGGACTTGCTGCCGCCCTGGCTCTCGGCGCAGAGGGTATTTCTATGGGTACCAGGCTCGCCGCAACCAAAGAAGCTGAGGTAAAAGATTCCATTAAAGAAGTCTGGGTTAAAGCGAATGAAGAGGATACAATTATCGACCCCGCCTTCGATGGGATTAACTGCCGGGTATGGCGCAACCCTGCTGCTGAAGAACTTTTGAATAAGAGGGGATTACCTGTATTCGATGCCATTGCTGCCGGTTTAACGATGAAGAAAGCGCTCAAACTGAGCTGGGGTCAGCTTATCAACACCGCGATGAAAATGAAAGGACAGGACGCTGGTGTCGGCGGCGGCAAGAGAAGCATGGCATCAGTAATGCGTTTTGCCGTCGGTAGTCAGCGTTTCCGTCTCGCTACCCGGGAAGGCGATATGAAAAATGGCATTCTGATGATGGGGCAGGCAGCCGGCAGAATCCATGATATTCCCACTGTTGCCGAGGTCATCGAACGTACCGTGAAAGAAGCGCAGCAGATAATGCAAAAGATGGACAAACAGATCGCCGGTTAAAACCTGACATTCGGACAGCCTCACAGGTTACATACACAAAATAGGAGCAGGTATTGTCGATTAGCGGCAATACCTGCTATGTTAGAGAGGCAAAAAATATGTTTCAAACAAGAGCCACTAGACTATTCGGGATTCAGTACCCCATTATTCAGGGAGCCTTAGGCGGAGGGCTGGCGCGAGCGGAACTGGTAGCGGCTGTCTCCAATGCCGGCGGACTCGGTATGCTCACTGCCCTCAATCACACTACCGCAAAAGAATTGCGTGAGGAAATCAGAAAAACAAGGAGACTGACAAGTAAACCATTTGCGGTTAATATCACCCTGTTACCGACAATGCGCACCATCCCTTATGAAGAATACTTCGAAGCCGCTTTAGACGAAGGAGTCCGTATTTTCGAGACCTCAGGGAGAAGCCCAGATGCTTATATCAAAATGGTCAAGGATGTGGGCGGTAAATTTATTCATAAAGTGGGGAGCGCTAAGCACGCTAAATCCGCAGAGCGGATCGGAATCGATGCTGTGAGTGTCGTCTGTTTTGAATCGGCGGGGCATCCTCTACCTGATGATGTCGCTGCATCGGCACTCATCCCGGCTTGTACAGATGCGGTTAAAATACCGGTCATTCAGGCTGGCGGAGTCGCTGACGGACGTGGTTTTGTATCCGCACTGGCACTGGGCGCCGAAGGCATCCTGATGGGCACACGCTTTACAGTCAGCAAAGAATGCAGCATCAGTCCCAAAATCAAAGAGTGGTTTCTGCAGTTATCTGAAAAGGACACGATGTTGATTCATCGCACTATCAATAATAACGAAAGGGTGGTTAAAACTGATTTCGCTCAGAAGATTCTCGCGATGGAAGATAAAGGCGCAGGACTGGACGAGTTACTACCTTTAATCAGTGGAGATAAAGTAAAAGCGTCTTATCAAAATGGAGATATCAGCAATGCCCTCATCACGGCAGGTCAAGTCATCGGTTTAATTCACAATATTCCCAGCGTTAAAGAAATCATCGATGGCATAATCAGTGAAGCACAAACTATTGTTCGGCGCTTGAACACCATTGAGAAAAGCTAGCCTTCAGTATCGGATTTCTTCTGCCGGGCATCCAGCCACTTTTGCTTCTGGCTGATGCGCGTCTGCTCATCGGTGGTCTGGTATTTTGACAAAAACTCACGGCGTAATTCATCAAACGTACCGTCCAGAATAGTATTTCTGACAGATTTCACCAGATTGCTCATAAAAGCCAAGTTGTGAATCGTTGCCAAGCGGTATGCCAGCAGTTCTTTACTCCTGAACAAATGATGCAGATAAGCCGCTGAGAATGTCCTGCAGGTATAGCAATGACAATCGGTATCTACCGGACTTTCCTGCTCTTTAAATACAGCGTTCTCGATATCCACCCTGCCCGTTCGTGTGTAAAGACCGCCGTTCCGGGCGACACGAGTCGGCATGGCACAATCGAAAACATCGATACCCCGCGCCACGCACTCCACCACATCTTCCGGCGAGCCGACGCCCATCAGATATCTTGGCTTGTCAGATGGTAGAAGCGCCGTTGTTTGCTCCGTTATGTCAAATGTAATACTCTTCGGTTCTCCAATGCTCAAACCTCCGATGGCATAGCCATCGAATCCTAATGATGTCAGCAATGCCGCCGATTGTTTTCGCAGGTCGGGGAAAACACCACCCTGCACGATGGCAAATAAAGCCTGTTCCTGTTTTTTGTGTGCTTTCAGGCATCTTGCCGCCCACTGGTGAGTACGCACCATCGCCGTCCAGACACGCTCACGGCTTTCATCGTTAGCCGGTACTTCGTCCAGTACCATCGCTATATCAGAGCCCAGCGCTTCCTGGTACTGCACTGCCAGTTCCGGAGTGATAGTATGCTGACTGCCATCAATGTGAGAGCGAAAGACCACACCTTCATCATTTACCTGGCGCAGTTTGGATAGGCTGAAAACCTGAAATCCCCCGCTGTCCGTCAGGATGGCTCCATCCCAACCCATAAACTTATGTAAACCACCCAGCTTCTCAATTGTAGGGATACCGGGTCGCAGATAAAGGTGGTAGGTATTGGCAAGAATCATCATCATACCGATGTCTTTGACTTCATCGGGTGTCAGGGTTTTGACCGAACCCTGAGTGCCTACGGGACACAATACCGGTGTTTGCACTACCCCGTGTAGAGTAGTCAACTCACCGGCACGGGCTTTACCGCAAGTCTTTAGCAAATGAAAATTATTCATTCAATAGAAGCCATTGGAAATTAGATTCTTGAGGTTGTCCGAAAACTCCGAGTTCATTAATAATTAGTGTTACCTCTTCCCCAGAAGTCGATAGCTTGTTACGGTTTAGGGATTTGTTACCGTATTTATCACTAACTCCGGCATACCCAGCCATGT
>JAQTPO010000085.1 GCA_028712845.1 Dehalococcoidales bacterium
GATGAATTTGTTAGGACAGGGCAGAATGTACCAGGGCTTGATTGACGGAGATATTGAAGAAGGCTCGATGCTGGCAGGTCAAATCGCCGGCATGATAAAAGATATAAAACCGGTTAAGGTCATCATCGAAGAAACAATCGCTGAGGCAGAACGGTTGATTGCCAGCCTCAATAATTTCAAAGTAAGGAGATAGTTGTGTCCGATACTAAAAAAGTAGCTTACGTTTTCCCCGGTCAGGGCTCACAAACCGTGGGTATGGGCAAAGACCTTTATGATAGCTTTGACTCCATCAAAACACTCTTCAAACAGGCGGACGATGCCGTAGGGTTTCCCCTCTCTAAAATATGTTTCGAGGGACCTGATGAGGAGCTTCGCAAGACCAGTAATGCCCAACCGGCGCTGGTCACCGTCAGCATCGCCTGCCTCAAAGCGGCCCAAGAAGTTGCCGGAGGAAAACTACCCGCACCGGTATTTATGGCTGGCCATAGCCTCGGCGAATATACGGCATTAGCCGCCGCCGGTGTGATTGATTTCAGCACGGCTGTTTTTCTGGCAAAAGAGCGCGGTCGTCTGATGTATGAAGCCGGGATGAAACAACCGGGCACGATGGCAGCCGTGATGGGACTTGAAGAAGCAGTACTGGCAGAGGTCTGCCGTGAGACCGGCACCGTCATCGCCAATTACAATAGCCCCGGTCAACTGGTCATCAGCGGCGCTACGGAAAATATTGCCAAAGCTGCCGAACTGGCAAAAAGCAAGGGGGCAGCGCGGGCGATTCCGCTTCAGGTGAGCGGCGCTTTCCATTCGCCTTTAATGCAACCGGCTGTCGATGGTATGGCGCAGATTCTGTCGAAAACCGTCTTCAAAAAACCTGCTGTCCCTATCATTGCGAATGTCACCGCGCAACCATTAACCGACGGCGCCCAATTCAAAGATGAACTGCTCAGACAGTTGTGCAGCGGCGTGCAGTGGCAACGCTCGGTGGAATATATGCTCAAACAGGGAACAGGCAAATTCATGGAAATCGGACCGGGAAAAGTGCTTGCGGGGCTTATCAAGCGGATTAGCCGCGATGCCGAGATAATGAATATCGGGGATGCGGCGGCGGTGAAGGGACTGATTGCCAATTAGGGTTCGCATTTTTTGTCACACTGAACGAAGTGAATGCAGCTAGTAATTAAACATCCGGATTCTGGACTAAACCCGGAATGATGTTGAGTCTATCCCCGTATGTTATACTAAAAACATCAATCACCGAATAAGCTGAAAAGAGGATTCATAATATGGATTTAACGGGCAAAGTAGCCATTGTTACGGGCAGCGGCAGGGGCATCGGCAAAGCCATCGCCGTGAAACTGGCAGAAGCGGGCGCCACCATCGTCATCAACGACGTGGGCAATAGCGCTCCCGCCGAGCAAACCGTGGCAGAAATTAAAAAAATGAACCGCCAGGCAATGGCGGTTATGGCGGATGTCAGTTCTTCTGCAGACGTAGCGCGACTGGTGGATACCGCCGCCGCAACTTATGGCAAGGTGGACATCCTCGTCAACAATGCCGGCATTACCCGCGACCAGCTGGCAATGCGGATGACGGAGGAAGACTGGGATAAAGTACTGACTATTAACCTGAAGAGCGTCTTTTTATGCACCAGGGCTGTTTTGCGCCCGATGCTGAAACAACGCTCCGGCAGAATCGTCAGCATTTCCAGCATTGTCGGCATTATCGGGAATGCAGGTCAGGCGAACTATGCCTCTGCTAAAGCAGGTATTATCGGCTTCACCAAAACAATCGCCAAGGAAGTAGCTTCCCGAGGGATTACCGTAAACGCCGTCGCCCCGGGTTTTATCGATACCCCGATGACGCAGGCATTACCCGAAGAACGGCGGCAGGCATTAATGAATAGCATCCCCCTCGGCTATCTGGGCACACCGCGTGACATTGCCGAAACAGTGGCTTTTCTCGCTTCCGAAGAGGCAAGATATATCACCGGGCAGGTCATCACGGTTGACGGCGGAATATCACTCGGTAAACTCTAATCAATTTAAACAGGGTATTCGATAATGAGGCTGTCTTTGAGGATACGCCGTATCCGAAGAATCTCCGACACTACTTAGTAGGCATGGAGACCCTTCATCCTTCTTTGAAGGACTCAAGGCGACAGTTCTGAACAATGTATTGGACACCTAGATGACCGATGTAGTATTCTGTGAATAGAGGCAGTAGATGGCAGGCGGACGAAGGAAAGCCCGGAGCATTGCTCTCCAAGCACTTTACGAAATCGATTCGGTGCAACACGACCCGGAGGAGACTTTAAAACACCTCCAGGCAGAAGCCGATTTATCTGAAGCAACTATCGGTTTTGCCCGTGAACTGGTGGAGGGCGTTACCCGGGACAGAGAGAAACTGGACGCTCTAATACACCGGTATGCGCCTGCCTGGCCTATAGAGCAGATAGCGGTCATCGACCGTAATATCTTGAGACTTGCAATATTTGAGATTTTGATTGATAATAAAATACCAGTGAAGGTCGCAATCAATGAGGCTGTCGAACTGGCAAAGGACTTCGGTGGCGACAGTTCGTCAAAGTTTATTAACGGCGTTCTCGGTGCCGTTAGCATAAATAATAAAAAAGAGAATCCTTTATAGGGGGTAGATAGTGGCAACTGTTTTCGAGCGGGTCAAGAAAATCGTGGTGGAACAGCTGGGCGCTGATGAAAAGGACGTTGTGCCTACAGCCCGCTTCGTTGATGATCTGGGCGCTGATTCACTCGACTTAGTAGAATTAATAATGTCTCTGGAAGAGGAATTCAGCAACTCCACCAGCAAAATTGAAATTCCGGACGAAGATGCGGAGAAAATTGTCACCGTCCAGAATGCTGTTGACTACATCACGGACCTGGGTGTTAAAGACAAGTAGTAAATAAGATAGCATTGTGATTAAAGCCGTATTTTTCGATTGGTTTAACACACTGGCTTGTTACTATCCGCCGCGTGAAGAACTGGAAAGCCAGGCTCTAAAAGAGCTTGGCTTCGATGTCTCTCCCAAAGCAATCAGTCCGGGTCTGTATCTCGCCGATAAAAACTTCTACGAGGAGAATGCGCGTCTCCCCATCCGCGAGCGAAATAAAGAAGCTCAAATGAAGGTTTACACCGGTTTCCAGTGGATTATCCTGAAAGAAGCCGGCATTGCACCCACCGACGATTTGGTCCTCAAACTAATGACCAGAATGCTGCAACTCAATGCCAGCATGAAGTTCGTTCTTTTTGACGATGTCCGCACTACCCTTAAAGCCATAAAACAGAAGAACCTGAAAGTGGGCTTGCTCACCAACCTGCAAAGCGAAGTGAACTCGATGTGCCGCGAGCTTGGCATTGCCGATTACCTTGATTTTACCGTGACTTCGGCAGAAGTGGGCGCAGATAAACCCCAACCGCCTATCTTCCTGAAAGCTCTGGAACTGGCGCAGGCAAAAGCCAGCGAAGCAATGCATATCGGCGACCAGTACCAGAATGACGTGCAGGGCGCACGCGCCGTGGGCATTCAGCCCGTCCTGCTTGACCGGGCTGATTATTACGCAGAAATTACGGATTGCCCGCGGATAAGAAGCCTGACCGAAGTGGTGAAGCTTATCCGCTAGGCAATCACCCGCTTTTCTTTAAACTGTGCGATGTCTTCCCAGCTATACCCGTACTCCAGTAAGACCTCTTCCGTATGCTGACCGAAAACAGGAGCAGGCATTCTGTAGGTAGCCGGGGTCTCGCTGAAATTCAGGGGATTGGCGATGACTCTCAAGTTACCATATTGCGGGTGTTCGACCGTGACAAAATAGTTGTTTGCCTTCGCCTGAGGGTCGTTCACCACTTCTCCGACAGTCTGAACATAACCAAACGGAATTCCCTGAAGGCGAGTTTTCCATTCTTCAAGGGTTCTGGAGAGAAAAACTTTATCCAGAATATGCACCAGCGCACTGCGGTTCAACAGCCTGTTATCATGTGAATCGAACCTCGGGTCGTGTTCCAAATCCTGGCGTTCGGTAGCCTGGCAAAACTTCGGCCAATAAAGGGCGGACTGAACCATGCTGAGTGACAGTGTTCTGCCATCCTTCGTCTCATACGACATCGACAATGGGGAACTGACTTCCCGGGTAAAGCTATCCATATGCTTTACAGCGGATTCAGTTTCTCCTTTTGCCTTTATATACTCTTTACATCGCTCCGGATCCATCAACCGCATTTTTCTCTCACCTCGTCGTCATCGCGCGCATCTATTCCGGTAGCCAGATATGCGGCAATATCCCATGCCATCTGGTAAATACCGGCATGGAACAGGGAGGTGTCCACTTCCTGCCCAATCCCCGTTCTCTCTCTATGATATAAAGCCATCATCACGCCGAACGCCAACAATACCCCCACTTCAACATCCCCTATAGTCACGCGGTATTCAGGGAAAGGCATACCCTTTCTTGAAAGTAGATACGGCAGCCCCGCCCGTGACCAGTATATGGTGGAATCATACCCGGGAAGATTTTTCTCTGCCCCTAATTTACCGACAGCCGAGATAGAGCCGAAAACCAGCCGCGGATTAATTTTGCGCAGGATGCTGTATTCCAACCCGTATTTCTCCAGTTCAAAGGGTCTGAAATTCGTGACTAATACATCCGACTTTTCCACCATTTTATAAAGTACTTCCTGCCCCGCTTTCCGGCTCAGGTCGAGGGCGATACTTCTTTTGTTACGGTTGGCATTTTCCCAGGTGTAGTTAATATCTGACGGAATTCCTGCTCTTTGCCCCGGCAACTCAGGGACAGCCTGAAATACCCGCCATGAATCTCCTCTTACCGGATGCTCGATGTGAATTACATCCGCCCCAAAATCCGCCAGATGGCGAGCGCAGATAGGCACTGCCGCAACCTGAGATACATCCAGAACTTTAATCCCTTCAAGAGCCATTTTCATATCGGTTCCGTCTCCTTTCGATTCCACCTCTTATAATTCTAGCTGTTATTGCTGTTATATACCACCCCAAAAAACTGAAATTGAAAGAGAGTGCGGATTTCCGCTATAATAAATAATTGCGCTACAAGTAAATAGCAGTCAGCCGATAGTTACCAGCTATGAGCCGACCGCTACAAATCTGCATGGTGGGTGTAGCCCAGTGGTTAAGGCGTCAGGTTGTGGCCCTGAAGATCGAGGGTTCAATCCCCTCCACCCACCCCAAACCACCCAAAGGGGGGAATAACCGATAATCAGACCGCACTAACAGGACTTTCTTTTAGGGGATGTTGCCGCGCCATTCGTTCAATGCCCGTTTTAAGCCCTTTTCCCGGGCAATGGCATAGAAAGCCGGCACCGCCTCACCGAAATGAGCGATGGCATCCGCATCACAGCCGGACATTATTGCCGTCCGGTAACCCATCATATCCTGAATCCGGTTAATCTGGATTTTATAGACTTTCAGTATTTCCAGCGGCGTCTCGGCTATTTTTCTTGCCATTTCATTAACTTCAGCTTCCAGTTTGTCTGCCGGCACGGCTTTATTTGCCCAACCGATTTTCTCCGCTTCTTTGCCGTCGATAGTGGTGCCGATGGGATAGAATATTTCTTTGGCTTTTCTGGGACCGACGAGCCATACCCAGGTGGAGGTAACGAAGCCGGCGCCAAGCGGCGCCTGTATGCTCCCGACCCGGGTGTCTTCAGCCACATAAACAAGGTCGCACATCGAGGCTAGCATCGTGCCGCCAGCCAGGGCATAGCCGTGTATCTGAGCGATGACCGGTCGGGGAACTTCCCTGATAGTCAGGAAGCGCTCATCCATTTTACGAAGTCTTTCCTGGTCCTGTGTAATAGTAATAGGTTTGGAGCGGCCCGGTGACTTCGGGTCAACATCAAAACCGACGGAGAAGGCACGTCCGGCTCCCTTGAGGATAATAACTTTCACGTCATCGCTGTGAGACACCTCAATCATGGCATGATAAACATCTTCCTGTAACTCCTCACTCAGGGCATTGAGTTTTTCCGGGCGGTTGAGAGTAACCGTGGCAATGTTGTTCTTCTTTTCAACCAGTACAGTCTTGTAGTCCACAATTTCCTCCTCTTATGAAAACTTTACGACGATTTTGCGCTCTCAACGGTCGGTTTGTCAAGAAAATTCAGATGTCATTCCCGCCCCGCATCGGTGTGCGGGGTAAACTCCGGCTGGAATCCAGAGTAAGCTTTATACTGGAGCAAGAACCGGTACATCACTTTGACGAAGGGTTGACTGCAAAGTATAATTAAGCCTGAACATAGCAATCAGCTAATTGCTGAAAGCCGGTTATGCGCCTGTAGCTCAGTGGATAGAGCATCGGTCTTCGAAACCGGGGGTCGAGGGTTCGAATCCCTCCAGGCGCACCACTTTTTAAAGCTAAAAAAGCCCTTATGTTAATTACTGCATAATGGCTTTTTCTTGTTAAATGGCACTAAATAGATGCAACAAAAAATTCTTTAGTTTCTGTCATTTAAAGTAGAGCAATAAACTTTTTTAAGATTTTGCCAATTTATAATTAGCCATAAATTGGCTCATTAATTCCAAATTTGCTTTCACCTTGCCATCTTGGATTATTATTAACTGCTTCTTTAAAAGTTCTGCTAAATCCCGTGAAAGCGTTTTAGGAGTTAATCCTCTATACAAAATACCTAGTTCGTGTTTACCAGCACGTATATCCTTTATCGAAACTATATCTGCACCTAATATATACATAAAATCAAACATTCTATCACCGGGTTTTGATCCGAGTTCAATAATTAATTCGTCACGCACATAATCTCTGAACGCGATCTCTTGAACTTCTAGCAAAACCTCTTTATGTACATTTTCCAACTCACTTGCCAGTCCTCTTAAAGCAAATAAGATGAATGGAGTAATATCATTTCCTGTTTCAAACCGCACTTTATCTAAGTTATTGATATATTCTGATCTATGTTGATAATAGAAGTTAGCAAGCGAATAGAATCCAATTGCGTTAATTCCAGCTTGACACAATAAGAAGCTCTCCACACCCCTAGCAGTTCTTCCATTTCCATCCCCAAATGGATGAATACTCACGATATAGAAGTGTGCTACGATCGCCCTAATTATTTCATCCCATTCTTTAGGCTCTCCCTCGTTAAACCATACAATGAATCCTTCAATCAAATCCTTAACTTGGTCCCATGGAGGGGCATTATAATTACCAGCTCTGACAGGGGAAGTTCGATACTCTCCTGGAATATTTCGTTCATATTCGATATCCTTTGTAAGAATTCTGTGGAATGTTTTAATCAAATTTTCGCTAAGAATACAATTTGGGGTTCCTTTGATAACCCGAGCAACATATCGCATCAACATTTTTGCGCTACGGGCTTCTTTTTCCTCTTGTTGTTTATTAATGGGTAAAACATACTGATTCTTTGGCGTTTCTAAGACACGTCTTACTTCATCTTCGCTGAGATCTGCTCCTTCGATTCCAGTTGTTCCACGTACTGCTCTGAGTATGTTCATCTTATCTATCTTTTCTCGCCTGTTAGGAGTAATTGGGATATTGTTGATTACAAATGCCATTGCATGACATTTTGCAAGAATAGATATAATTTCTTTGTTCTCAATTTCAACAGTAGTTCTAAAAGTTACGTCCCATTTAGGCATATTATGACTTCTCCATAATGTCCAAGACAATGTTCAAGACATTTTATTTGTGTTGATAATCATTATTTCGTATTATTACGCATAATATTACAACGTAATTCAAGACATTGTCAAGGACATTTTTATAATAATGTCATATATTTTGTCTAAAGATTTATGTTATTTGACTAAATTTTTATCCCTCTAAATTAACCATTTGAGCTTCAGGTAAAATAACTTCGTCAAATCCTCTAGCTGCTGCTTGTTGCAATCCAGGCGATACATGGCTGTAAGTATCAAGCGTTATGCTAATGCTCGAATGACCTAGCCTCTCCTGAACTATCCTGGGATGTTCTACAACTTGACAAATACGATAATGCGGTTCATACTCTGGTATGATTATAGTATGAGGATAATAACCTATGAGTAAAACAACCAAGATTACCATCAGTCTGCAGGAAGATATGTTGTGCGCAGTAGAAGAAAAGAGAGAGGAAAGTGGAGAAAGCCGCAGTCAATTCTTTCGTCGTGCCGTGGAAGTACTGCTTAAATTCCAACGGGAACGGGACCAAAGTGAGCGCTACATTCGCGCTTACAGTGAAAATCCTGAAACCAGTCAAGAGATAACAGCGGCACGGCATGCCGCCAGTACCATTCTTGCAGTGGAGCCATGGGATGAGAAGGGGTGAAATATGGTGGGCAAAACTTGACCCACCTGCGGGGCGCAGAC
>JAQTPO010000086.1 GCA_028712845.1 Dehalococcoidales bacterium
TTGTCTCCACAATTGGGGTGGAAAGGGAGAGGATACTTAAGTACGTCGAGTATCAACAGAGGCAGGATTCAGGACAAGCTAAGCTTGAAATATAAAAGAACCACGAGCTTGCTCGTGGGTATCTATATACAACAGCAACTGGATTCCCGCCTGCGTTGGAACGACAATAGGAAAATTACCGAAAGGCTGCGGTAATCTCAGTGTGGGGAGACTCCCCTCCTCACTGCGATTTCCCCTATCAAGCATGGGACAAGGCTTCGAGATGCTCGCAATGATGTGAGGATGGTGAGGCATGTGTCCTCGTTTGCCCATTACCCACAGGCGGGGACCCCTGTGATGCCCTCTATCCCCCAATATGCCGCATAGACCTGGCGGAAGGCACATTCCCATTTTTGAGGTTATGCTGTTTCCGTTTCAATACAGCGGCAGACCGGATAATTCCTGCTAACTCCTCAATACTGGTGCCGCGTCTTAACGGAGTTTTGATGTCAATCTCATCATCATCCAGCAGGCAGGGACGCAGTTTACCATCGGCAGTCAGGCGGAAGCGGTTACACTGCGCGCAGAAGCACTCCGTCACCGCCCCGATGAACCCCAGTGTGCCGGTGGCGCCGGGTAATTTATAGTACTTGGCAGGACCGTTACCGGCGCTCGGATGGTATGGCTGAAGTTTACCAAATTGGTTCTGGATTCCTGCCATTATTTCACCGATGGGGAGCAGTCCGTGACCCTGTGTTAACGATTCTGCAAAAGGCATATGCTCGATAAACCGCACGTGCCAGCCATCGGTAATGGTCTTGCGGACAAAATCAGGAATTTCATCATCGTTGACGCCCTTGAGCGCCACCATATTAATCTTGACGGGCGTCAGCCCGACATTATTGGCAACCTGAATACCTGCCAGCACGTCCTCAAGTTTATCACTGCCGGTGATGCGGGCAAATTTCTCCGTTTTTAGTGAGTCCAGACTGACATTGACCCGCTGCAATCCTGCCGATTTCAGTTCGGCGGCATATTTCGCCAGCAAAGTGCCGTTGGTGGTCAGAGAGATTTCTTCAATACCCGCTATGCCGACGAGCATACCAACCAGTTGATTCAGATGGAGCCTTACCAGGGGTTCACCGCCGGTGAGGCGGATTTTAGTGACACCCAGACTCGCTGCCGCCTGAACGACCCGCTCGATTTCCTCATAACGGAGAATGTCATCGTGGCTCAGGTTATGGAATGTCGGTGCGGTGCAATAAACACAGCGCAGGTCGCAACGGTCCGTGACCGAGATGCGCATGTAATTGATTCGACGGTGAAAAGAGTCAACCAGATTGCTCATAGTTTTCTACAGGCACAGTAAACGGAAGGATGAACTTGTTTAGTCTCTAATTTCAGTATAGCCAGATAGTGGCAAGAGGTCAAACTGCACGGCTTCAAGACGTTACCATTGCGAGCCCAGCCGCAGACAGGCGTGGCAATCTAAATAAGGATGTCATTCCGTACTTGATACGGAATCCAGTTATTAATTTATGTATTCCAACTGGAGTTTACCCCACACACCGATGCGGGGCTGGGAGGATACAAAAGAGGCTTTATTCGGCGATTCGCACTGGCATCTGTTACTTAAATCTTTTCCAGTTCGTTCTCGGGGAATGCCATATTGTAGCCGGTCTTGTCTGCCTTCATAATGACATAGCCTGCCGGGTCTTCCTTGACCTCGACAATCTTGCCTTCCCAGTTGGCAATCTTATAGCCGCCGGGCCAACCTGGTCTGTCCAGCACCTTTGCTTTATCGCCAACTTCGAATTTAGCCATCTGAATCTCCTCGATATAGTTTATGAGCACTTGTTGCTCTGATATGCTAAGTGCTTACTAATATATCACACACGTTTTACCAAATCAACTCAGCGCAAGTGAGGATGCCCCGTATAAAGTACGGGGCAGGCTTTGTGTTACAGGGTAACCCACTTGATAAAATGAGCCTATCGGAGTATAGTGTTGAAAGGTTATCTACTATCATCGGAAGAGAAGGGCAATTTCTGAATGGTTGTTACTGACCCAATACTTAAAAAGGGTTCCTCAAATACAATGGGCGATGACTTAAGCACAGCTTTAATTGAGCCCGAGGCGCTATCTTTACTGACCGTTTTATCCAATTTCCTGGCAGGGCAAAAGGTGCGGGCGTATCTCGTGGGCGGCTTTGTGCGTGATGTTCTGCTGGGACGGGATACGGCGGATATCGATATCGCCGTTAGTACTGATGTCATGAAGATTGGCCCGCAGGTTGCAGAATTGTTGCAGGGTAAATTTGTCCTGCTGGATGAAGTTAATAGAATCGGGCGGGTGATTCTGAAAGATTGGGTAATAGATATCGCTTTTTTTACCGGGGAAATAGAGGCTGACCTGAAAAGGCGTGATTTCACCATCGATGCTATGGCAATAGATTTGAGGCAACTCGATGCAGATAACCGTAATACCAGTCTGATTGACCCCTATAGCGGTCGGCTTGATTTAGACCGCGGTCTTATCAGGACTGTGACTGACACGGCTTTTGAAAGCGACCCTGTACGCCTTCTGCGGGCAGTGCGTCTTGTTTCTGAATTAGGCTTCACTATCGATAGAAAGACAGAAAATGAAATCCAACAGTCCGCCCATCTTATCGCCGGTGTTCCGGGTGAAAGGGTGAGGGAGGAACTTTTACAGCTCCTGGAGTCATCCCACGGCGGTGAAATTCTTCACTACATGGATAAGCTGGGTTTACTGATAGCTTTGATTCCCGAATTGGCGCCGCTAAAGGGCGTATCCCAGCCAGCCGAGCACCACTGGGATGTCTTCGAGCACTCCATTCAGACGGTCAGTACGGTCGATTTTATTCTCCGCCATGGAATCTGGGATGCTCAGGGCGAGGAAGTTTTAGCGGCTGTGCCGTGGTCTCCATCTCTGGCGCAGTATTTTAACCAGACCGTGAATAGCGGCAGTACCCGGCGGTCTTTGCTCAAACTGGCGGCGCTTCTGCATGATATCGCTAAACCACAAGCTAAGGCTTTCGATGAAAACGGGCGGATGCGTTTTCTGGGGCATCCTGAACAGGGAGCCGCACTTGCGGAAGGTATCCTGGAGAGATTCAGATTTAGCGTCAGAGAAGCCAAACTGGTATTATTAATGATAAAATATCATCTTAGGCCTACCCAGATGAGTCAGGATGACCTGCCCACGAGCCGTGCGATTTACCGTTACTTTCGGGATGTTGGAGAAGTGGGCATAGATACGCTATACTTGAGTTTGGCAGACCATCTGGCAACCAGAGGCCCCGGTTTATTAATGCCGCACTGGCAGTTCCACACACAGCTCGTGGCTTATGTGCTAAAGGAACATCCCCGGGGTGAGAAAGCGGCGCCGGTAAAGCTGATTGATGGGAATGATTTAATTAATGTTTATGGGATGAAGCCGGGCGCCCGAATAGGAGAGTTGCTGGAAGAAGTCCGTGAGGCGCAGGCGGCAGGTGAATTAACTACCAGGGAAGAAGCTCTGGATTATATACGTAATTCTTTATTAACCGAGGGAAAGTAACAAAATGGGTAAACGACGAGATGGTTGGATACTGCTAATACTGGTAATAGTGTTTGCCTTCTGCACATGGGTGTTGATACCCATCGATGGGGAAAAGTTCGGCAGAAAGGGCATACAGTACGGTATTGACCTGCAGGGTGGGGTGCGGATGGTCTTTCAGGCTGACCTTTCGCAGGTAACACCCGGAAATGAGAAAGAGGTGATGCAAGGTGTCACCGCAGTAATTGCGAACCGCATTAATCCGCTGGGTGTCACCGAACCGAACATTGAGCTAAGAGGGGAAAACCAGATAGTGGTGGAGCTTCCCAAACTCACTGTTACGGACATCCAAAAAGAGCGGCTCGGACGGACGGCATTGCTTGAATTCCGTGAGCAGGTGGATGTCACATATGAAGCTGCGGCTACATTAGCAACGAGTGGTGCAGTGAAATCAATTCCGATAACAGCCGGAGGCACTGGCTATACAACTGCCACAGTAACCATAGAAGGGGGTGGGGGCACCGGTGCTACTGCTACAGCCGTAATTACAGATGGTGCTGTAACCGCAATTACAGTCAAAGACGGAGGTTCCGGTTATACCTCGGCACCCAAAGTTACAATTACAGGTGAAGGCACTGGTGCTTTAACAGGTACACCTGTACTGGGATTCGCAGTAGCATCAATCGCCGTTACATCCGGTGGGTCAGGTTTTACCGCGACACCTGCAGTTACTATCGGAGGTGATGGTACCGGTGCCACCGCTACAGCAACAATGACCGATGGTGTAGTAACGGCAATTACGGTCAAAGACGGAGGTTCCGGTTATACCACAGCTCCGGTCACTTTTACTTCAAAGAAGTGGATACCTTCGACGGCGGTTATCAATGGTGAAACAAAGATACTGAACAGCAGTTACTTTAAGGAAAATACATATGTTACCCGACACAGTACTACAGGGGAAATTCTGTTAGTTTTTGAGTGGACCACCGAAGGCGCGCAGGTATCCAAGGAAGTCACTACCCGGTTACTCAATAAGCAATTGGGAATCTTTGAAGGTGCCGGGGATGAGGCAGAGCCATTGGTAGGTGATGATGGACAGGCAATTGCGCCTGTTGTTAATGCAGTAATTACTGACAAGGGTGAAATTACAGGTCTGAGCCTGAAAGAGGCAACCGACCTTTCCGCCCAGCTGAATGCAGGGCGTTTACCTGTTCCTTTGAAATTGGTTGGCGAGGTGAATGTGGACCCGACACTGGGTGCCGATTTCATCAAGCTGGCTGTAAGGGCAGGTATTATCGGCATAGCCGCTGTGATGGTATTCATGATTGCCTATTATCGCATCCCCGGCGTGGTTGCCTGTCTCTCTCTTATTTACTATGGTGTAATCACTCTGGCGCTTTTCAAACTCTGGCCTGTGACACTGACGCTGTCAGGCATCGGCGGTTTTGTGCTCTCGATAGGTATGGCGGTGGATGCCAATGTGCTTATCTTCGAACGTATGAAAGAGGAGCTTAAAACAGGACAAACACTGGGTTCGGCGATTGAAGCAGGTTTCAATCGCGCCTGGACGGCGATTTGGGACAGTAATATTACGACGATTATTGCCTGTGTAGCTCTCTACTGGGTGGGTAGCACGGTGGCTTTTGGCGGCTCCGTGAAAGGGTTTGCGCTAACACTCGGTATCGGTGTCGTCATCAGCATGCTGACGGCGGTTTTGCTCAGTCGTCTTTTGCTTAGGCCACTAAATCACACCGGTCTAGCAAAGAATACTGCGCTCTTTAGTCCATATTCAGGAAGGAGCAAATAATGGCTGGTATTGTTGGTAAGAGATTATGGTTTTTCCTTTTATCGGCTCTCATAATTGTTATCTGTGTCGTCTCATTGAGTGTATTCGGATTAAAAACGGGCCTAGATTTTTCCAGCGGCTCGGTATTGACTCTAAGTTTTGAGAAAACAGTTGCTATCAGTGATGTTACCACGGCTGTAACGAACCTGGGTTATACCGGTCATGTCGAGACCGACCAGCAAGGTAATATGGTTATCCGTACAACTGAGTTGACGGTTGTCCAGAAGAATGACCTCAAAGAAGCCCTGACCACGCAATTCGGCACTCTTACTGAAAAAGGGTTTGAGAGTGTTGACCCAATCGTGGCTAAATCAACTGCCGGCGCCGCTGTCTGGGCGGTCGCTATGGCTTCAATTGCCATGTTAATCTACGTCAGCTGGGCGTTTCACAGAATGCCGAAACCATTTCACTATGGTACTTGTGCCGTGGTCGCCATTTTGCATGACATCATTGTAGTACTGGGCATTTTCTCAATACTTGGCGTGCTCGCTAACTGGGAAATCGACCTAGCGTTAGTAACCGGCATGTTAACGGTAGTCGGTTACGCTATTAACGATGCCATTGTTGTTTTTGACCGTATTAGAGAGAACGTGCGGAGATACCCCGGCGTTGATTTTGAAATCGTCGTCAATAATAGTCTGATGGAGACAATGTCCCGGTCGTTGATTACCGGCGCCGGTGTTATTTTCGTATTAATAGCCTTGATGCTCTTTGTTGGACCGGCTATCAGTAATCTGGCAGTGGTGCTTTTAGTGGGTGTTCTAACAGGCACATATACCTCAATCTGTATTGCGGCGCCGTTATTGGTAACCTGGGAAAAACATAAGTGGGGCAGGCTTTTTCCGCAGAGTCAGTCCGTGAAGAAAACTGCTTAATATTGGCAAGCAATTGATAATTTGGTAATATAATAAATTAGAACAGGCGTTCTTCAACCAATTGAGGGATAGCCGGGCTAACTGGCAGTGGAAATATGCCACAGGACTAATCTCTTGTGGCATATTTTGTTATGATAGGTAATCGAATGATAAGAAATTTAGCGAAGAGCATATCGACTAAAACCGGAGCGGCACGGCTTGCCCTTGGTGTCGTTATCGGTCTTATTGTCCTTAAAGTAGTAGTGGCTATTATCAGCCGCAGTATTAGTATTTACGCTCAAGCGACGGATAGTTTCCTCGACCTTTTTTCTATCGGGATTACCGTTATTGCGGTTCGAATGTCTGCGACACCGGCAGACGAAGAACATCCTTTCGGTCACAGCAAGATGGAAGGTTTTGCCGCTCTGATTCAGGCGTTTTTAGTGCTGGGTGCCGGGGTTTTTATTATTTACTCGGCAGTGCAACGCATCATCCACCGTACAGTTATAGAACCGGATGCCGGTATGGCGGTGATGATAATCTCGATTATCGCCAGTTTTCTCCTATCCCGCCACTTGCGGCGGGTTGCGAAAGCCACCGGCTCTACGGCAATCGAAGCCTCGGCGCGTAATATCAGTGCCGATGTCTATTCTGCCACTGGTGTGCTGGTGGGACTACTGGCAGTGCGTCTTACCGACCTGGTAATTCTTGACCCAATAATTGCTCTGATAATGGCAGTATTCGTGCTGAAGGCAGGTTACGAAGTTGTTATCCGGGCTTTCCGCGAATTGACGGATTATACATTGCCGAAAGAAGAGCAGGAGATTCTGCATAATTGCATTCGGGAGCACTTTACCCAGCTCGTTGATTTTCATGAAGTGCGGAGCAGGCGTGCCGGTAGCGAGCGTTTTATTGACTTACATCTGGTGATGCCGCGGTATGTCAGTGTCGAAGATGCGCATGATATGTGTGACCATCTGGAACAGGATATTAAAGCCAAATTACCCAATGCCAATATAGTGATTCATGTAGAGCCGTGTATCGAGAATGACTGTCTCCGTTGCGCCATCACGATTTGTGACCTGCGGACGTTAAAGAAAAAAACATCTACGAGATGATATTTCCAATACCTGAAAACAGGTACCAGATACCGAACCCGATGAGTAACAGCCCGCAAACAACGAATACCCATTCTTGAAACCGTTTACCCCAGAGAGTTTTTGTACGGTAAATCAGGAATGAGACCAGCGATAGCCAGATGAAGTCGCACATCCAGTGAGTTATTATCAGCACTGGCAGTCCAATCGTCCCGAATGCCACGAATTTCATTACCAGCATGCTCCCGACTGTCGCCCACCATAGAAGGAAAAACGGGTTCATTGCGCTCATTACAATACCGGCGGTGACAGCACCGTATTTCAAATCCTTACCACTCTGCACCACTTCTTTACGGGCGCGAAACATGCCGAGTCCGAACCAGATGAGCATACCGCCGCCTAACAGGCTCAGTACCAGTTGCATTGTCTGATGCTGAAAGAACTGGGCAAACCCGAAGTAGATGAGCAGGATAAGGGGCACTTCAATAATAGCATGCCCGACGGAGATTTTTGCCCCTGCCCATGGGCTGCGGTAGCTTTTGGCGATTGTTACCGCAAACATAGGGCCGGGCATCATCACGCCTGACAGGGAGATTACGATAACGCTGAATATAACAGCTAGCAAAGAAGTACCTCCGCCCTAGATTTTAGCACAGACTGTGATGCTTGTTTACTGGATTATCTATGTTAGGATAGTAAGATAAGAAAACATAACCATTTTCCTGTAAAGTTAGTAGTTGACCGATACTCGGGAGGCGGTATAGAATACGCTGACAGGAACTAATAATAAACTCTAATATCTAAGTCCGGAATACGGAATAAATAAGAAGTGAATACGGGATGACGATGCCAATTAAAATCGGGGAGATAATAGAATCCAGCACCGTGGAATATACTGCGGAATGCTATGAGCTTTATAAAATGCCTTCATTGGGCAGTCTGGTAAAGGTAGCAGAACCGCCTGTGGAAATTTATGGCATTGTCTGTCAGGCGGGCACTGCCAGCATCGAGCCGGGTAGGCG
>JAQTPO010000087.1 GCA_028712845.1 Dehalococcoidales bacterium
CGAGGAATTGCATCTTGCTTCCACCGCAAAAGACGGGGAGCCGTCCAGTTGCCTGGTGCTGAAGCGTCAATGGTTGAAAAAAGGGCATGCCGAAATCCTCCAGAAATGCCCTCAACACGAGCATACTCACCGCGGTACTATTGCTTATCTGGAGGGAATTCTGCCGGAAATTGCCGTTCAACTTTCCAAGGACCGTATCAAGGAATATCTGGGACAGCAATTTGCCAGCGACCTGAGGACAAATATGTATGCGATGTCTATTTCCGATAACCACACCTTCGAGCCCATCCATCCCCAGCGCTTCCGTGGCGTTAAGGTGATGACCTCCAATGTTCACGTGCCAAAAGCCGGTTCGGCATATATCGAGCTTTATGTCTTGCCGTGGGAGATAGCAGATGCCACTATAAACCTCTACGGACGAGGCGGGACGCGTATCTGTGCTTTGACCGAGCTACAGGATTTTAAGGGTCTTCCGTGGATAGACCAGCGTCTCGAGGGCTATATCCGCTATGACCACCTCAAGCGCACAGCCGATAAAACTGCCGTAGTGCAGGATGAGGTATTCCGCGCTTTCGAGAGTGAATTGAGGCAACTGGAGCCAAAAATCCAAAAATTGATTGAAGAGGTCAGTGCCGAATCTCAGGAACAGAGGTTCAATATCATCCTCGGTCGGGCGGGCAGATTAATCGATAAATTCGTGCGGTACCGTGAAAAAGGTCTTCTGGAGACACTGGCGATGGGTCCTGTCGCCGGCACCGTAATGAAGGGCAACGGTCATGATGTGAAAGTCAAAGATGAACAAGTCCCCCAGGCTCTTCAGCAAAATCCGGCACGGACAGTTTTGCACCATCCGACCCGTGTCCCGCACATCAAACTGCAATCGCCCGCCGGCGCGAACTCGGATTACCGCAGCTGGTACGACCCGAGTGAAGGCGTGATTTGTATCAACCGCGAACACTATGAGTTCCTGCTATCGCAGCGGGAAGACCGCCGCTGTATGCGTTACCTGTTCTATATCTGGGTCAAGGAAAGCCTGCTCCAGGAGTTCGGTACGCAGGCAGAAAAAGTCGCCGATGAAATGGTAGGGTTACTAGCCGAGGCAGAGCCGCTTCTGAGGTAGATTGTTATTGGGAAATACACCAGTTTCCTCGCCCCTTGAGGGAGAGGATTAAGGTGAGGGGGTCTTTCAATTTCACCCTCATCCTCACCTTCTCCCCTCGATGGAGAAGGGATTATTCTTATCTATATCAGCTTACTGCCTTGACCTTGCTCTCCATCGTGATGAGCTTATCGCGGCGGTCATCGATGCTGATGGATGTCAACACGCGGTTCGCGCCCATCGTAAATGGGACCTCGTGCATTTCCTGCGCCAGTTCCAGTACGCGTGTTAGTGGACCCTGCACGATTGTTGCCATGGGCGTGGTCTGGTAAGTGATGCCTTTTGCCTGTTTCACCACTTTGATGACGGCGGCGACGTATTTGCTCAGGCTGGCGGATCGAGTTCCCAGGGGCACAACTTTTAGTTCTGCAATCACCGAATCTTTCATATTTACTCCTTACCGGCAAGTAGTTATATTATAGAATGTTAAGCAAGATAGATGGTAGAATGTGTTGTACGCTGAAAGAAAGTAACAGTGAAATTGATTCCAAGTAACGGAGTATGTTTATGACACAACAGGTTAGAACCCGTTTCGCCCCCAGCCCCACCGGTTTTCTGCATGTTGGCAGTATCCGGACGGCTTTATTTGACTGGCTTTTTACCCGCCATAACGGTGGTGTTTTCGTCCTGCGCATCGAGGATACGGATGCCACCCGCAAGGTTGAAGGCGCGGTTGAGGCGATTCTCGATGATTTGCGCTGGCTGAATCTCGATTGGAATGAAGGTCCGGAGGTCGGTGGGAAATATGGTCCTTACATACAATCGGAAAGGCTGGAGAGATATAAAGAAGCGGCACGACGCCTGCTTGCTCAAGGAGCGGCTTATAAGTGTTATTGCTCCCAGGAACGGTTGGAGGCTTTACGCGCCCACCAGACTAAAAATAAGTTACCACCCGGCTATGACCGCTGTTGCCGCAATCTGACAGAAGCAGAGAGGGCACAGAAAGAGAAGGAGGGAATTACGCCGGTGGTGCGTTTGAAAACCCCCCTTGAAGGGCAGACAATCGTTCATGACATCATCTGGGGCAATGTTATCTTCAAAAACAGCGCGATTGAGGACCTGGTCTTATTGAAATCAGACGGCTATCCTACCTATCACCTTGCCAATATCGTTGATGACCATGATATGCAGATTACCCATGTGATTCGCGCTGAAGAGTGGATGTCCAGCACGCCCTGCCACATTTTGATGTATAACGCGATGGGTTATGAAGTGCCGCAGTTCGCCCACCTGCCGATGCTTTTAGGAAGTGACCGTTCCAAGCTGGGCAAACGGCACGGTTCCACGTCTATCCGTCAGTTCAGAGAGGATGGTTATCTCCCTGAAACCATGATTAATTTCCTCGCTCTGCTCGGCTGGTCGCTGGATGATAAAACCGAAATCATACCCCGTGAAGACCTGATAAAACATTTTTCTCTGGAACGTGTTAACAAGACAGCTGCCATCTTTAATCATGAAAAGCTCCAGTGGATGAATGGTGTGTATATCCGCCAGTTGACGAATGAGGACTTCGTGCAAAGGGTCTTGCCGTTTTTAGAGAAAGGCTTGCCGGTTGAGGTAAAACGTCCGCTATCAATCGACTATGTTCGCAAAGTCATGCCACTGGTGAAAGAAAGGGTTAAAATCCTGTCGGAAGCGCCGGAATTGACAAAATTTTTCTTCACAGGGGAGTTGAATTACGATAGTAACCGTTTACTCGGCAAGGGAATGGCGGTAGAATCCACCACACAGGCATTGACAGTAGCAAAAGAGCGGTTGGAGAAACAGGCAAATTTCGATGCCCCTGCGCTGGAAGCCCTGCTGAGACCGCTGGCGGAAGAACTAAAATTGAAGGCAGGACAACTATTCGGTGCCCTGCGGACAGCGGTAAGCGGTGAGTTAGCCACCCCACCCCTCTTCGATATGATAGCAGTGCTGGGGAAAGAGCGTACGTTGGTGCGCATCGATGATGCTCTAAGCCGATTGGCAGGGATGTAGTCTTGATGAGGTATGGCGGTGTTTGAACCCGGCTACCTTGCTCTCTACCGTTCCGGTGAACTAAAACGTCGTGCTGAAGCGCTTGAGGCGCGGCTGGCGTCATGCGACATTTGTCCCCGGAAGTGTGGTGTCAATCGCCTGAAGGGCGAAACCGGATTCTGTCACTCCGGAGCTTTGCCTATTGTTGACACCGTTTGCCAGCATCTGGGAGAAGAGCCGCCTCTTTCCGGTAGTAAGGGTTCAGGCACGGTATTTTTCGGTAACTGTAACCTGCGCTGTGTTTATTGCCAGAATCACCAGATTAGCCAGAACCGGCGTAAAATGCGCAGCAAAGAAATGGACGGTCATACTCTTACAGAGAAACTGCTCTATCTGCAAAATGAACTTGGCTGTCACAATATCAACTTCGTTTCTCCATCACACTTTGTGTCTCAAATAGTCACAGCTGTTCTGGAAGCGGTACCGATGGGATTGAGGTTGCCGCTGGTCTATAATACGAGCGGTTATGATTCTTTAGAGACAATAAAAGCGCTGCACGGCATTATCGATATTTATCTGCCGGACTTGAGATATGCCTCCAATAAAATAGCAAAGCGGTTTTCTCAATCCCTCGACTATGTTGAACACGCTCGTAAAAGCATCAAAGAGATGTACAGTCAGGTGGGGAATCTTGTCATCAATGAAAGCGGTATTGCCCTGAAGGGTTTGATTGTGCGTCATCTCATCTTACCGGCAAGGCTGGCAGGTAGTGAAGAATCACTCACCTGGCTGGCGCAGGAAGTTTCTCCGGAAGTCAGTGTCAGTATCATGGCGCAATATTACCCCACGCATCACTCTGGACGGTTTTCTGAACTCTCAAGAGTGATTACTGAAGCGGAATACTCTGAAGTTTTCACACTCTTGGAAAAGCTGGGAATGGAGAATGGCTGGATTCAGGAGATGAGTGCTCCTGATAACTATCAGCCTGATTTTGAGCGGGATAGCCATCCGTTTAATCAGGTCTAATCGTCTAACGCCTGTCTATTTGCTATTGCTGAATAGTGACACTGCTGTTATTATATTGGTGAAATTGCTATTTAGATGGTGGAGACAAAGAGAGCGGGAGGATTCTAGTGGCAGAAAAAGGAATATCGCTCTGGAGCCGGTTTTTAAAAAGGTTAAGAGCGGTAGTGATTGCCGGGCTGGTTGTCACTGTGCCCATAGGGCTTACGATATGGATATTCGTCTGGCTTTTCAATGAAATTGATAAACTTCTGCGCTCCTTCGTCACCCGTATCTTCGGACACGAGATAATCGGTGTCGGTTTTGGTGTTGTTATAATATTGGTGCTGATTGTCGGAATTATTGCGACTAATGTGATTGGGAAGAGAATCGTCCGTTGGGGTGAATCAATATTAGAAAAGGTGCCGATAACACGCACTATTTATGTCGCATTAAAGCAGGTTGCGCAGAGTTTTGCTAATCCCCAAAAAACCAGATTCATGCAGGTAGTGTTGATTGAATTCCCTGCCAAGGGTATGAAGACTATCGCCTTTATCACCAGTGAGGAGACGGACAAGAGCGGGAGAAAGTTCTTTAATGTTTTCATTCCCACTGCTTTGAATCCTACCGGTGGCTTTATCGAGATTGTCCGTGAAGAAGATATCACGCGCACCAATCTTTCGGTAGAAGAAGGCTTGAAGATGGCGGTGTCTGCCGGTAGTATGTCACCTCAGGGATTAGGAGACAGTATGGCGGCGGCAGACTTGGGAGATACCTCGCACGAACAAAAACAACAGTAGAAGGTGACAGATGGGAAACAGACTTTACCGAAGCCGAACCGAACGTATGATTTTCGGGGTGTGTGGCGGGCTGGGAAAATATCTCGGGATTGACCCCACAATTATCAGAATCATTTTCGTCTTGCTGGCGTTTTGTGGGGCTGGCATTCTAGCTTATATCGTGATGGCGTTTATAATACCCATGGAAGAGTCAAAGAAAACTACATCTCAGGGAGTTGTGGAGGAAAATGTAGAGGATATCAAGGAAACTGCCACCAAGTTGGGTAATGAAATCAGGGATACGTTCGCCGGCAAAGGTAAAGAATCGGAGGAGCTTGCCAAAGTTCAATTTCGCCGTCGCAATGCTTTAGGAATTATCATCATTGTCATCGGTGTTATTTGTTTACTGGGGGCGCTGAATATATTCCGCTGGTTTAACTGGTGGGGGACAATCGGGGCTCTGGTATTGATAGCCTTAGGTGTCCTGTTAGTTGTGGGTCTGCGCAGGAAGCCATAATGCCTGATGATAAGCCACAAAAGTTCAGCGCCGTGCCCATCGGCGGTATTTTGGGACTGATAAGAGCCGTTTCCCAAGGCAGGGAAATTACTATGTCTCAGCGGATTATGATACTGCTACAAACCGTGTCTTATTGAATATCCTTTGTAATGTCGGTAGAGTAACGGTAAAATAGACGAAGTCTGAGTTTCAGGCTTATTTTCTCTTGCGTTTCACAAAGTTGAATTCAACCTTTAAACCATTGCGCTTGTCTTTCTTATTGACATTATCAATAAAGTTTTTGAGTTCGGTATCTTTTTTGGTGCTCATTATGATTTCCTTTTTCCTTAATCAAAATACATTTTATCATAAGGTCGGAGATATAACCAGTTCCCCTTTCGATTATCAGGTATTTTTGTGGAGAAATTGCAGGCTTTGGTAAACACCACATTTCAGATGTTGACACGCCGCTATCGACTGTGGTACTATAACTATTTGTGTTCACTTGTTGGCTAATGCAATAGCACAGGGAACGCTAAGTTCAATCGCGACGTTATGTTGAAGGATGAGCTGAGGCTCATCCTTTCAGTTGTAAAGGGTAAGAGGAGGACACACTTGCCAACGATTAACCAGTTAGTCCGCAAGGGACGTAAACCGGGTGTGGACAAAACAAAAGCGCCGGCTTTACATTATAACTATAATTCGTCGAAAAACAGGACAAGCTGGGGTGACGGTTCTCCCCAAAAGCGTGGGGTTTGTGTGCAGGTAAAGACAATGACTCCGAAGAAGCCTAATTCGGCACTGCGGAAAATTGCCAGAGTGCGTCTGACCAACCAGATGGAAGTGACAGCCTATATTCCCGGTGAGGGTCACGAGCTTCAAGAGCACTCGGTGGTTCTGGTTCGTGGCGGTAGGGTCAAAGACCTGCCTGGTGTTCGTTATCATATCGTCCGTGGGGCGCTGGATACCACCGGTGTAGGGAAACGGCGCAGAGGCCGCAGTAAGTATGGCGCCAAACGGCCTAAGGCTGGAGCGGAGATTACTTAGGAGGGAACATGTCACGACGCGCTCGTGCTATTAGAAGAGCTGAAGTTATGCCTGATACAAAATATCAGAGTTTAACTGTTTCAAAGTTAATGAACAGAATTATGAAACGCGGCAAAAAGAGTCGCGCTGAAGAAATTGTCTATGGTGCTTTAGATTTGATGGGAAAGCAGGGTTCTAAAGACCCTGTTACAGATATGGAATTAGCAATCAGAAATATTACTCCCCAGTTAAAGGTGAAGTCGCGCCGGGTGGGGGGTGCTACTTATCAGGTTCCGGTTGAAGTACCGCCTCAGGTGGGCTTGTCGCTGGCACTACGCTGGCTGGTTGATGCTGCCAGAGCCAGAAGCGGCAAGTCTATGGCGGAGAAACTAGCCTCTGAGATGAGCGATGCCGCAAAAGGGCAAGGAACTGCGGCTAAGAAACGTGAAGACACGCACAAGATGGCTGATGCTAACCGAGCTTTTGCCCATTACCGGTGGTAAGAAGGAGAGTCTGTCATAAACCCGTCTGTTGCCATAAAGGATAGAATTATGCCCAGAAGTTTTCCTCTTGAAAGAGTGAGAAATATAGGTATCATTGCTCATATTGACGCTGGGAAAACCACGCTTACTGAGAGTGTACTGTATTACACTGGCATCACTTATAAAAAAGGTGGCGTTGATGAAGGTACAACCGTAACCGACTGGATGCAAGAAGAGCGGGCACGTGGTATTACCATCACGTCTGCTGCAATCACTTGTCAGTGGCGCCAATATCGTATCAATATCATCGATACTCCCGGTCACGTGGATTTTACGGCAGAAGTAGAGAGATGCCTCAGAGTGTTAGATGGTGGTGTCGTGTTATTTGATGCCGTTCAAGGTGTCGAAGCTCAGTCAGAAACGGTCTGGCGGCAGGCGGATAAATATAATGTACCTCGTATTTGCTTCATAAATAAAATGGAGCGGGTTGGCGCCAGTTTTGAACACACTGTGGGGATGATTGAAAAGCGTTTGCACGCTAAACCATTAGCTATCCAGATACCTGTGGGCAGTGAAGCGGATTTCCATGGTGTCATTGATTTAATTGAAAATAAAGCCTACAGCAAGGATGGGGATCGCGATAAACCTGTAGAAGAGATACCGATTCCTGCCGAATATCATGCCAGAGTTGAAGAAGCCCGTCATAACATGATTGAAAGACTTGCAGAGTCAGACGACCAAATTCTGGCGAGTTATCTTGATGGTGTTGAGCTTAGCAACGATGAGATTAGAGCCGCCATTAGAAGAGCGACCCTCTCAGCCAGATTGGTGCCGGTTCTTTGCGGTAGCGCTTTGTCGAACAAAGGTATCAGACCTTTGCTGGATGCGGTTGGATATTACCTGCCAGCGCCTTCCGACATGCCGCCAACTAAGGCGGTAGATTATAAGAATAGCAATGAGCTAACCCTTCAGGTAAGTGACCAGGAGCCTTTCACCGCATTAGCTTTCAAGGTAGTTACCGACCCGTTCGTGGGCAGATTGGTCTACTTCAGAATTTATTCAGGTGTCGTAAAAGCCAGTGACCAGGTGTTAAATGCCACCCGCGGGAAAACAGAACGCATCGGTCGTTTGTTCTTGATGCATGCTAACCGGCGTGACGAACTTGAATCCGCAGATACCGGTTCCATCGTAGCAACTCTGGGACTAAAAAATACATTTACCGGTGACACTTTAAGTAATCTGGAGCAACCGGTGCTTCTGGAATCAATCAAATTCCCGGAGCCGGTTAT
>JAQTPO010000088.1 GCA_028712845.1 Dehalococcoidales bacterium
ACTTGGACCTCTTGCTGATTGTTGACTATGCCCTGATGGGACTTACCTTTCTCGCCCTCTGGGCTGCCCTCAGGCGGGCCAGTCAGTCCGTCATGGCAATTGCCTTAACCACTGAGCTCGTTGGGGTTGCAACCTACTTCGCATCGACTGCTGCCTTTGAGATGCTTTCCCTGAGCAATCTTTACGCAGTTGCAACCACAGATGCCGATAGGTCTATATTCCTGGCGGCAGGGCAGACAATGCTTTCGATCTGGCAGGGCACCGCGTTCAACGTAAGTTATATCCTTGGCGCCATTGCCCTTCTGATCGTCTCAGTTGTGATGCTGCGGAGCCATGTCTTCAACAAGACCACTGCATATGTAGGAATCCTGGCAAGTATAATGATGTTTGTGCCGCCTACAGCCGGGACGATAGGTGTCCTCTTCTCGCTCATATCTCTCGCGCCCACAGTAATATGGTTGATACTGATTGCTCGAAGGCTCTTCCAGCTAGGACGACTGTAGCAACAAACTGGTAGATGCTGCTCTGAGTCACGACGGAGAACTGTCGGGTCATAGTCATTCATTTTGTTGTCCGCTGGATGTGTTTTCTCTATCATGATGATAAGGAGTAAAAATCAATGTCAAAATTGATTAAAATACCTCATGAAGTTCACGAATCCACATGCTACTTGAATGGTCTGTATGATGTGTTAACGTGGAGGGGCGCTAGATATGATTATTTCCTATTATCCATCATTGGTGGTATGGCTTCATTCGCGTATCTCAAGTTCAAAATGGCTAAGCCTCCTTGCATGGTCTACTGGGGCAACAATTCCAAGTATCTGCTGAATGACCTTAGTCTGATAATCGGCTTCTCCCAAACAATAAGTGAAGGAAAATCTTTTAAGAACGAATTCCCGAAAATTAAGCGTTACCTGGATAATAATGAACCGGTGGTGGTTGGTGCCTTGGATATGTACTATCTGCATTACTATCCTGAATTGTACAAAAAGGAACATGTCCCCATTCATTATCTCCTTGTCGTTGGCTATGATGATGAAAAGCAAGTGGTCTATGTCCATGACTGTAGCTTCGGCGGCATGCAGCAGGTTTCATACATTGAGTTCGAGAGATCGCTGAATGTAAATGTCTCTGGAATGAGTAAAAAGAACACCTATAGGACATTCAGGATACTTCAGGAGATGCCGACTGAGCTAGAAATAGCAGAAAATGGTTTTGCCTATAAAGCCAGCCGCATGTTGAAACCGCCGGTAAGTATGTTTGGCATCCCTGCTATGCGCAAGCTGGCAAAGGATATTATAACCTGGGAAGATAAAGCCTGTTACAACCATATGGTGGCATATGCTGGATTAACGCCGCCGCTTGTCGCCGAAGATTTGTCTCATAATGATGGGCTGCGGTTTGAGCAAGCACGAGTGTTAAAGGAGTTGGGTCAGAAATATCAGAAGAAAGAATGGAGCGAGGCATCAAACCTATTTACGAAATCCGGAGAGTTGATAATAAGACTGTGTGGAAAAGCATTGAATTTTGACGGTGATGCCTGTTCGGAATTACTGGAGAGAATTGCAGTCATCGAAAAAGAGGCATATAGATATCTCAGTCGTAAATGATTTAATTGACACTACCATTTGAAGAGGACAGTATTCATTAACGTGTAACAAGTTAGTAGATGGTGACGCTTGAAAAACGAAAAGAGAAAGCGCATGCACTCGCAACTAAATTTTAACTTTTTGCAGTCGCGATTTTATCCTACGATAGCTCATCAACACGAAATAGCCCAAAATGGTTGCCGTAATGGCCAAAACGAAGTCAGTTACAATGGGCGTGCTGATATTGATTAATGAGAAGATCTCATTTAATATCGACCTCACAAAATCTGCCCAGAACATAGCAATAGCCACAATTAACCCAAACTTGAAACTGCTAGGGACAACCTGACCGATCTCTGTGATTGACTTCTTTCCTTTAGTATTCTCTTTTTCTGTAGGCATTCTGCTCTCCTCCGTGGCTTAAAAATCATGGTATCCGGTTATGTCCCAAAATTAAACTATTTTTCCCCCCAATGCCACTCACTATTCAGGTCACATTCCGATGGCGATACTCTATGGCAAACCTATTGTTGTGCCAGTCCGATTGCCGGTACGACAGCCAGTTCGACTCCCATCTTTATCAGTGCTGTCTTGCCTCGCACAGTCAGATCGCTTATGAAGAGGAACTCGTCCCTAGCATCCATAGCATAAGCCTTAAGACGGTAATGAGTTGCCCATGGCTTCTCCAGGACGATTACCGTAACCGCTCTATCTATCTTCAGATAGGGGCTGGTCAGAGCTGTGTCAATCAGTTTTTGACGCACATCAACAGGGTTGTGGACCGGATGAATAAAGAAATCAGCCACGCAGAGAAGCTCGCGCTGACCGTCGTTAGCATTAAACACCTCAGTATCCCAAATTTTGGCGTGTGGGATGATAACCGTTGTGTCATCGGGAGTTACCATTTTAAGAGCACGGAGACCAAGTGACTTCACTTCTCCGTAAGCATCGTTAATCTTAACACGGTCACCGGGACGATAGGGACGCTCAAAAATCGCTACCAGCCCAGCAATCAGGCTGCTAACAAAGTCCTTAAAAGCGAAACCAATAGCCACTGCTGCAGCGCCAAGGGCAGCGATTATATTCGCCTGAGTCGGCTGGATTAAAAGCGGGATTACCAGGATGACCACCAACATATATACGAAAAGGCGTAGTACGGGTATTACGGAAAGGAGGGTGTGTCGGAACCTGACCGGAGCCCTATTGGCGAGTTGTGACATCGTTTTTTTAACGATGCCAAGCAGCAACCAGGCGCCCGCCACGATTGCCAGGATAAGAATGAAATTGATCTCGTTAAGATTGCGTAGCAAACCAAAATCTTGAGCCCCATTCATAATAGCCTCCTTTTTTAAAGAACATCAAGGAAAAAACCTTCCTCGCTGAGGAACTCTCGCACCGCAGGATAACCTAAGACTGTTACCTGCAGGGCCTCCTCCTTAACTTCGATCAGGTGTGCTGCGCTCAATCTGTGCACACACCCTGCTAGGTCGTCAACGGGAAGGCCCAATATTTCCGGGAAAAGACGGAACAATAAACATCCATGTAGCACAATTGTATGTAGAACAAAAGCATCTGCTTTTCCGACCTCGGGAGGCAGGAGTGGCAGTTTCAATCTGGTAAATACAGCAACGGCGCTTTCCTTGCTCAAATTATCTGTCGACTTATAAGCTGGCACTTCTATTCCAGCTTTAGCGCACGAAACAAAGCTATAGTACCATATGGCCCAAGCGACACCGGCATTGCCTCGACTGGACAGAGCCAGATATTCTAGAAAATCAGAGGGGATTTCATTTATTCCTGTTTCCATGGCCGGCTTTCGGAGCCACTGTTCGAGGCGGACTTTGTCAAAAGGGGCGAGGGTTAGTGGGGACGGACAGATTGACGTAAGCTGGGCTACTTTGCTCAAATAAGCCCAACTCCAGCTATTGCAGCCAATTACACACCGGGGACGAGTGACTCTTAGCCACTCTATAAAACGGCGCAGAAGCATTAGCCCATCCGGATGCCGCAGGTAGCACCTTTCAAGATTGGGGATAACTAACGGAGCAACGTTATTTTCAGGTAGTTTCTGGAGCCAGGATTCGCCGCCAGTCAGGATTTCATGCGGCTCCGGTGCCTCCACAATATGCCACCCACGCTTCCCCGCACAGTGACGGAGTATATCGGATGTCCTGCTGTGTGGGGCACCAACAATAGCTTGAACCAGAGAAGGTGGCGTATCCAGCATTAACCATGGCTCTAAGGCCGTTTCCATTGCGGGCACGGCTTCAGCCCAGCCCCATTCCGGGATTATCTCAGCGAGATAACGTGACGATGAGGAATCATAAGCTTCTGGTTTGTCTGAACGGTTGTCTATCGCTGTTCGGTGCAGCCATTGCCACAGGGTTTTCCGTCTATTGTGAAGATATTTGCTGGTTTGTTGCATGGGAACTGAGAACTGATCGAGTGCGACGAATTGCCAGATTGGTTTTTCGTTACTGTTAATCATAAGTCCCTCCTTGCAGTTTCGTTCTTGCTGCCGGAAAGACACGGCACTTCAGTTACATCATATAAAGTTTATCCATGCCTCCCATTTTTTCACAATTGAAGTCTAGTCGGTATGTTTATAATAGTCAAATAATTCTCGATAACCGGCGTCTTTCGGCAAATAATCCTCTCAACTAGTGCCATTTCCGGGTTAACAGGTAAATTAAGCTGTAGCCCTGTAAAGCATTTGACAGCAGAACCGCCAAGTATTAGAGATTCTTTAATATCGATGGGGAGATAGAAGGCTCATCAAGTATGGAAAATACGAAATCAGCGTCATAAAATAGTAGTTTGGTACATACGACGAATTGAAAAACCCGACCATAAGCTAGCCCGAATCCGAGCAAGGTGTAGAATAACAAGAATTATCGTATTCGGCGTCCGCCGGATGGAGGCATAGATGGTCAGGAACAAAACCGAGAAGAGTAATGACCCAGAACCAAAGAAACCGCGCCGCAGGAAGCAACAAACGCAGCAGGTAGTCGAACCGGAATCTCATAAACCCACGGAGACATCCGACCCGCTCAAGGACATGTTTAACTCGATGATGCCAATGATTATGATGGTCATGATGATGTCCATCATAATGCCCATGCTGAAACGTACAGCCCAAAATGACCGAGAGTTGGAAGACAAATAACTTGACAATTTAGAGATTGAAATAAAATCCTCGACCATTTTATAAGAGCGCTCTTACTTGTCGTAAATGAAGCTCCGTACCCGGCATATCGGACACCAGGTGGTATGTCCGCCGCGGCATGGTTTCTTCTCCGGCTCATGCGGGCATAGATTGCCACCGAAGTGCAGTCTCTGCAGGAGTATCGGATTATCGAAAAACGTCACTGCTCCGCAGCTCGGACAGTGTACCATATAACCCTTCTCTATCTCAAAGACAGCTGCCTTCGCCCCGCATGGACAGTCAAGAGTATATTCAGTGGGCTTCTTCTTCCGTTTGCTTGCAGGCATATTACTCTCCCAAGTGTAAATTAAGAGGCAGTTGTGTCGACCAACCATGGTAATTGTAGATTTTGATATCGTATTCGAGGACAGGATAAGCACAAACGGGGCATGCTATGGGTGGCCGATCGGTCCAGAAATGATGATTACCCTTTGTCTTATCAAAGACCCCGGCCACAGTGCTAGCGGGATGAGTACAGCGCATGAAAAACACCTGGGACCAGGTTGAGAGTTCGTCTAATAGGCCACATAGTGGGAAATAACGCTGGTGAAACCGCCTCAGGTCTTCCTCATAGGCGGTGTCATCTTGCAGTTGCGCAAGTACATTCCTCAACTTGCCGCTTTCGGCGGTTATTGCTTTCTCTTGCGATTCAAAGCCCCGAATCTCGGAGATGAGTTTTTCTCTTTCTTTGGTAGCCCCTTCATGGAGCTCATCCAGATACTTATTGAGTGAGCCATGCTCCTTAAGCCCTTCAGCAAGCTGCTCTCTAGCATCCTTATGACCGGCGAATTCTTTAGCAAGGCCTAAGGCAAGATCGAGAGTGAATCCGTGGCTTTCAATCTCCGCCTTTACCTTGCCAGCAGCTATTACTTCTTCCCTGGTGATACTGGCTTTTCGATAGGTATCTTCAACTTCGGCAGAGATGCGCTGTTGTTCTTTCTCGGTTTTGCTGTTGAAGGCTTCAAGCCCCTTTTCCGCAGCCGAATAATCGTTTCTGACTTGCCTTAGTTCCTGCGTGATCCCGACAACAGCTTCCTTCTTTTGCTCATAATCAGCTTTGGCATTATTTATTTGTGTTACTAAATCGTTCGACCTTTGCTTGAGAGCAGATACCTCCTGTTCCAGCTTCGTCTTTTGCTTTAGCAGTTTCTCGCAGGCATCGAGACCTTCCGTACAGGATATCCCCTTATCTTCCTCCAGGCGTATCAAACCCAGCACTGCCTCAAGATATCCGGAATCGGTGATGCGCCTCTCGAGCTCCATCAGGCTTTCGAAATCATCCTCAGAAAAGCCCGGGCAGTGAACACGGGCCATTCTCACCGCGTCTCTAATCTCATCAGCGGTAAACTCCTTATCCATCGTTATTCCACTCCTTTCCCTATTTCCAGTGTGAGCCGAATCGCCTCCTCTAAAGTCATGTCTGCTCTCAGACGCGAAGAAACCCTACTTACCATCTCTCTGGCTTCGGCAGGCTGATAGGCCAGGCCATGTAAGGCGCTTGCCAGGTTGTCAGTGGTAACCATCTCTTTGTTGGCCGGCACGGGCTGGCTGGAGTCCTGAAAGGCAAGACCGATAAGGCTGCCAGCTACCAGTGGCGCCACACATCTACCCTGGGTTCCGAACTGACACAGCCACGATACCACCGACTGATATTTGAATATTTTTGAAAGTTCATTCACGAAATCATTGGGAAGCCGTACTGGCTTGGCTCCGGGCACCTCCCAGGTAGTATAGCTGGCGTCTCTGGCTACCATAGCGAACCTCCCCAGGTCATTTTCGAGAAGAGCGTGCAAGAAGACCATAGGGATGCTGACCATCTCGGGTTTACCGACAGGTCCGGCCACCGTTATCAAACGGGAGTCATCCACCGTTCTCACCACTGCCGCGGCAACAAGATAAACACTAACCTCGATTAGCAGCTGGTGAATATCCTTGCCCTGGAATTGTAGCTTCGGCACCGGAACAAACCACCGTTCTGCTCTCCATGACGCCTTGTTTCCATACCTGCCTCTAACAGAGGTCCCGACGAGTTTATCAATTTCAGTGCTGGTCTTGGCATTTTCCGCGACCGAGGCAAACACATCGACTACGTCAGGACTCATGAGCCCTATTCCCGCTTCCTGT
Organism: Dehalococcoidales bacterium; assembly: GCA_028712845.1. The sequence continues at coordinate 6,921 of JAQTPO010000088.1, forward strand.
AAGGCCAGTGAAACAGCTTCCTTCTGATTGCTGGCTCTACTGCCTGTAAGGATCTTCATCTTGACCTCCCTTTTTCATCTATTCCACTAATGCTATCTATACTATGCTATCTATACTACCTATGAGCCTGCCGGTTGGTTTGCTCCTTTGCAGCAGGGGCTGATTCAGCCTATTCCAGGGTAGGGGAGAGGGTGACCCCCTCCCCGAATAAACCCGCCTTGAAAATACTACCCGGGCGCCTCCGGATGACAATGCCCGCATATCCATCCTCCGTCTTTTCGCCACCAGGCAATGGCACCACAGGCAGCGCAGGGCTCTGTCGGTTTATTACCGTTATTTCCATACCGTGTAAAATAATGTGTGGCATCTGTGGCAACCGTGACATGACCATCAACTTCGAGGGGTTCTGTCACAGATGTCACGGATGCCACGCTTCCAGGAACACGGTGAAATTTATGTGATTTTAAAACATCGGGTATCACCTCGGTCATCTCCCCATTCTCGGAGTAATAGTATCGTGAGGTGACCTCCGCCCATGTTTGGAAGTCAGGGATACAGTAAGCCCTGACTGGCTTTTGAGATCGCTGCCCGTCTCTCTTAAAGTCGACCCGGCGCCATTCGACCTCAAAACCGACGCCGGCCAGCGTCTGGGTCACCATCTTGGCCGAGCTTTTCATCAGCTGGGAGACCATGGTCGGCGTCACTACCTGCACCTGACCGGCGTCATCGCAGTAGCCGGCGAATTCCTCACCCAGATCGGCATGGCCGGAAGCGATTGAATAGACCAGGTTCACCAGGGAGCCTTCCCAGGACATGCTCCTGACTCTGCGTATCTCTAGCTGGCGTTTGAGGAGGTATTCCCGGAAGGTCCGCTCTCCATCGGGCAGCAGCTGGCAGACGATCGACATCGGCATGACCAACTGCTTCAGCCTTGGCTCGATGTCCATATCGTCAAAGATGACCATCCGGCTGGCGTCAACCTCGTTAAAATGATGTAAGGTGAACAGAGCCAGTTCGTTCCTGAGCTTCTGCATCCTGGTGTAGTAATCTTCAGGGAGAATGATAGGAATTTTAAGATTCGTGGTCTCGTGTGGCGAAATGGATAGAACCCTGGCTTCGGTCGCGTTGTCCTTAAACGGCTGCCGCATGGCAAGGATCTTGGGAGCAAAGGGGTCAAAATACTCCTGGACCCTGGGATTTTGCTTGTCGGACAGCACGTAATACTTGCCGCGC
>JAQTPO010000089.1 GCA_028712845.1 Dehalococcoidales bacterium
GGAAAACGGTAAGTTAAAGTGCCGATTAAAAGTGAACCCGTGAGAAAATTATGAACGAGCACATCTTTTACAACGACCTGCTGGTAAGCTCATTTTTAATAGCGACGATAGTTTTTGTCGCTTTGTTCTTTTTTTCGGCTCCTTACGGCAGACATGTCAGAAAGGGCTGGGGTCTTACCATTAATAACAAGCTGGCGTGGATTCTTATGGAAGCGGCATCACCGATAGGCTTTGCCGTTTGTTTCTTTTTCGGGAATACAACAACAATTGCGGCGCTGGCCTTTTTATTATTGTGGGAGGCGCATTACATCCATCGCGCTTTCATTTACCCGTTCAGCCTGCGCGGAAACAGACATATGCCTGTTCTTGTCATTGTCTTCGGGCTGATTTTCAACCTGATGAATGCCTATCTCAACGGGCGATATATTTTTACTTTCTCTAATGACTACACCAATGAATGGCTGACCGACCCGCGTTTTATCTGCGGAATAGCGCTGTTTGCTGCGGGATATCTGATTAACCGCGCCGCCGACCAGACACTCCGTAATCTGCGTAAACCGGGTGAAGATGCTTATAAAATACCGCAAAACGGCATGTACCGCTGGATTTCCTGTCCCAACTACTTCGGGGAAATTGTCATCTGGACCGGTTGGGCAGTAGCCACATGGTCGCTGCCGGGACTGGCATTTGCCGTCTGGACGGTAGCTAATCTGGCGCCGCGCGCCCGCTCCCATCATGCCTGGTATCTGGCAAACTTCTCTGATTATCCTGCCGCACGCAGGGCGCTTTTACCATGGGTATGGTAGGAGAGAGGTAACAAGCAGCCCCTCTTTGTTACAAAGTTCCCTCCCAATACATTATCTCCCAAAGCGCAACTCCGTTTGACTCCAGACATATCCTCGAGTAAAATAGCCATACCTGTCATTATTGATTGAGATTGCATTTGCATGGAGGATGGTTCAGTGAATACGGAAAACAAACGGGTAATCATTGCGGTAATACGAAGGGCAGTTTTTGCGGGACTGATTTTGCTTGCTGTCTGGTTAATTTTGCTAGCCCTCAGAGGGGCTATACCCGTGAGTGTGATTGAATCGATGGATGCCTCTCTCCCAACTGATTCCAGTACGTGGGACTGGGATAAATCCTTATTTACGGACAGGATTGTATCCGAAACGATTGTACAGCGTCTCGGCGATACGTTGCGTATGATTGCCCTGAGTGGACTGATGAGTCTGGTTCTTGCGGGTTTGTTTCTGCTCATTGGTGAACTTGTCAGCAAAGTAACTAAAAGACCCGACTGGCTGGTGAAAACACTCAGCATTTTACGGGTGGTACTGGTCAGCGGTGGCGCTACTGCTCCTGTATTCATTGTCAGCTTGTTGTTTTTCATAATTTTCCCTGTTAAATGGCAGTGGTCTATGCCGTTACAGTCAGTATGGTCATTATTATGGGCAGTATTCTTAACTTCTCTTTTACCGGCGTGGCTGCTGGTCCAGACAGGACATGGAATACTGATGAACCAGAGAGAGAATACCCCTAGTTTAGTATTGTTGCGGCGTGTCGGGATAAGCCTGTTAATCAGATTGCTCAAGCTGGCAGGCGTAATCGTTATCGTTACCATATTTTTAGGACAGGTAATTCCGCCACCGGGGTTGGGGACTTCCCTCTTATCCGGAATAAATATGAGAGATTTCCCTGTAATTTTTGGTGTTACCTGGGTCTTCGTTATCATCGTGGTGCTGGTAAAACTGGTTGCCGAACTGATAGAGATTATCTACCATCATTTAACCGGAAAAAGTGCACCCATAGAGGCTGTTATCGAAAAGCCAGTAGACAGAAGAAAAATATCAAAAGGATGGCTGACATTCTCTTTAATCTTAGTAGTTCTTATTATTTTGATAGCATTATTTGCACCGCTTCTGGCTCCTTATGGACCTAACGAAGCCAATCTTCATGACAGAATGCTGGCGCCATCAATGCAACACCTGTTGGGCACGGATGCTCTTGGTCGAGATATGCTCAGCCGTGTGCTCTATGGAATCCGGATGGATGTATTAATCGGTTTTACCTGTGCCATAGTTCTGACTATTCTAGCTATCGGCTGGGTTATGCTATCAACTCACTTCAGGAAGAAGAATAACTGGCTGGGTGACACGCTGGAGGATTTGGTGATCCTGCCCGGAGACATCATCTGTTCTTTTCCATGGCTTGTCCTGCTTATTTTCTTGATGAGTCTGATTAGTGAATATGGCGTTTTATCGATTGCTTTAATCAGCGGTCTGGTAATGTTCCCCCGTACTGCGGGGATGATAAAAGAAGCTTACTATTCATTGCCTGAAGGGAAGGGGTGGCTTCAGAGCATATTATGGTCAATACCGGTAGCGCTCATTTTCACTACGGCTGGAATTATTCTTTATGTCGCCACTATCTCCTACCTTGGTTTCGGTGTTCCCCCGCCTGCCCCTGAACTCGGAAGTATGCTGTCAGGCTCAGGAAAGGCATACATGCTTCAAGCCCCTTGGATGTGTCAGTCGCCGCCTTTATGCCTGTCATTAATACTGCTAATCTTGGTAATGACAGGGGACGTTTTACTGGAAAGGTTCGGTTTTCGTTCCAAGGCAGTGTGGTCTAAATCAATGGAGTGATGTCGGTAGTCTCCTTTTGTGTGATTTGCCTGGTATCTGGCAAACTTCTCTGATTATCCTGCCGCACGCAGGGCGCTTTTACCGTGGGTATGGTAGGAGAGAATTAGGGTCGATTCCCATTAGCTCCAACTCTGTGTTGCACGAATGTAAATCAAGTGTTAAAATCGGTCTAAGTAGAGTGACTTCGCCTTGGAATAACCTTAATATCCGCTTATGTGGGTGGGCCAAGATAGACCAATATATTTTAGAAGGAATCATCTGAGGTGTCGCATTCATCAATGTTTTTACCTGTGTGTGTCATAATCTAATAAAATATATCATAGATGGAGGGACAGTATCGATGAAAGAGCTTAGTGAGAAAAACAAAAAACTGCAAAAAGCGACAGTTAAATCCAGTGAAGAGGTTCGAGCAAGAGTTGAAAAACTGGTACAAAAGAAGATTGACCCCATTTACAGGGAAATCGCCGGAAAGATTGAGCCAGCCTTAAAGGACTCAAAATATGTGCCGTGGATGCTGGAGAGGTTTCTTCCCTTAGAGCAAGCGAAGGTAGTGATAGCTTTACCCGATACCTTCAGGAAAGAATCCGATGGAAGGCTGGAAGTGTCCGAGGAATTTGCAAAAAAGGTTGGGGTTGATAAGAATACAATAAATAAATATATGCAGGCATTATTCGAAAAGGGGTTTATTTTCCCCACCAGGAAAGGTCCTCAAATTCCTCGCTTTATTAGTCAGTGGTTCGATACACAGAATAATGTCAAATACGATGAATCAGTCGGGAAAGAGTTTTTTGAGTTATGTAGAGCGTATAGCGAAGATGAGATAGAAAAAAATAAACTCAAGAAAATTGCTGCTGGAGGCGTACCGTCGATGAGAATCACGCCACGGTGGAAAGCTATCAAAGATATTCCCGGAGTCTTGCCTGTTGAAGACGTGAGAGAGATATTCAAAGCTCACCAGATTATCGGCTTAGTACATTGCGCTTGTAAGAAACGATATCCGGAGCGAGAATGCAAGGTGCCGGATGAAGTATGTTTCGTTACCGGCAGGACGGCTGAGTATAATATCGAACGTGGAGCTGCCAAGAGGGTCAGCCTCAAAGAAGCGCTTGACCTACTTGATGAGCTGGAGAAGTATCCGTTGGTTCATACCGTTGGCTACTCGGCAAAGAAGCCGGAGGATGTCGGACTTTTCTGCAATTGCCATTGGGATTGCTGTGGAAGTTTGAGAATAGCCTTCTTGCCGGATGCCAAAGTCACCTTAGAACAGGCGGAGGGCAAAAGCCGTTTCGCGGCTACCGTCGATGCATCGAAGTGCATTGGTTGTAAGACATGCGTAAATGAGCGATGTCAGTTTGGTGCGGCGCAGATAAAAAATTATCCGGAGTATGGCGGAGAACGGGCATATGTTGACGCCGAGTTATGCACAGGATGTGGTAGCTGTGTGGAAACCTGTCCTGTAGGCGCACGGAGTCTGAAGATTGTCCGGCCACCCGAGTTCATCCTGGAACGCGAAATAAAAGCGGCGTACGAGTAGAGTGCCTAAGTAGTTTCCCATGATGACCTGATTCCTTATTACGAGATTATAACGGGTATCGTTTTAAGGAGTCAGGTCAATATATTATCAACATTCTTTTACCATACCAGTCTCGTATCGATGTGCGGGGTAAACTCCATCTGGTATCCATGAAAATCAACCGGGTTCAGTCTTCACTGGAATGGATGTTTTATCTCGTTCTGTCTGTAAATACAAGTTGACAATAGCCTCGTCCTGTCTTATGCTTTTCATTTAGTGATGATTAAATAAAGTTGAGGTTAGAAGTGGCAGAAGCTAAAGCTCGTAAAGTAATTGAACGTAACATTGCCATGGAACTGATGCGCGTCACTGAATCTGCCGCCATGGCGGCAGCACGTTTTCTGGGCAGAGGGGATAAAAACCTGGTAGATAGCACAGCCGTAGCTACAATGCGTAACGTTATGGGTTATATGCGTATGGATGGAGTTGTGGTGATTGGCGAGGGGGAAAAAGACGAGGCGCCGATGTTGTACATCGGAGAGCGTATCGGTAACGGCTCGGATTTAAAGGTTGATATCGCGGTTGACCCTATCGATGGTACTACGCTCGTTGCGCGAGGTCTTCCGGGTGCTATCTCTGTAATTGCACTTTCGGAAAAGGGAACGATTCACTGTCCCAGTCAATTTGTTTATATGAATAAAATCGTTACGGGACAGGAAGCAAGGAATGCTATCGATATCAATGCCTCCGTGGCGGAGAATCTCAAAAATATTGCCAAAGCCAAGAAAAGAAACATAGCAGAACTTACCGTAGTGGTTTTAGACAGACCGCGGCATGAGCAGTTAATATCAGAAATCAGAAGCGCCGGTGCCCGGGTGAAATTGATTTCCGATGGGGATATTGCCGCCAGCATTCAAGCCGCGATGCCCGGCATGGAGGTCGATGTATTGATGGGTATTGGCGGTACAACCGAGGGTGTTATCTCCGCTGCTGCTATCCACTGTATCGGGGGTAGCATACAATGCAAAGCCTGGTCCAGAAATGAAGCCGAAAGGAAAGCGGCGATTGCGGCTGGGGTCGATGTGGATAAAGTGTACAAGACAAGGGACTTGATAGATAGTGATGATGTCTTTTTTGCTGCCACAGGTGTCAGCAGCGGGGAGTTACTCAAAGGAGTGCGTTATTTTAGTGACGGCGCATACACCCAGTCTCTGGTAATGCGCTGCCGGTCAGGCACTATCCGCTGGATAGATTCCCGCCATAATTTCAATCGGCTGAACAAAGTCGGTTTCTTTAAGCTCAGTTGATTGACGAGAATAGAGTGTTACTGCCATGATGCGATATCAGGCAGGCTAATCTAAGCAGTGCAAAACGAACCGCCACTGGATTTTCGGACTGAAGATTGGCTACGGAATTTCGTTACTAATTACCGGTAAACAGGAAAGGCGATGCAGATATCAATCTTCATTGCATTCGGGTATGGTTTATTGTCTTTCTTTTCACCATGCATTTTGCCATTATTACCTGTTTTCGTCGCAAACCTGACCAATCCTGAGATATTCGATAACCGGGTAAAACAAAACCGTTTCTCGATATTTTTTCATTCCTTAAGCTTTGTCATTGGTTTCTCCGTTGTTTTTACACTATGGGGTGCAGGCGCCGGACTGATTGGCGTAGCGTTTTCACGTTATCTGGCAGTAGTCCGTCAGATATCAGGCGTCTTGATAACCATCTTCGGATTACTCATGCTGGCATCGCTAGTAGTACCGCGATTGAATTATGAAAAACGTCTCAACCTATCAGGGCTGAAAGCCGGAAGTTACCTGCGTTCTTTTCTCATTGGCGCAGTTTTCCCGGTAGCCTGGATACCGTGTACCAGCTGGGTGCTGGGCGGTATTCTTTTAATGGCGGGCACATCCCAGACGGCATGGCAGGGCGCTTACCTGCTGGCAGTTTATTCTCTCGGTCTAGGGCTGCCGTTCTTAGTACTGGGTATCGCCTTTGATTTCATTGTGCCTTTATTAAAGAACATCAGTAAATACACTAAGTGGGTATATGTGTTCAGTGGTTTATTGCTCATTGCGGTGGGCATACTTATTCTGATGGATAAGATGCTTTGGTTCCAGAGTCTTATTTAGGCTAGAATTACATTAGTACGCAGATGAAGATACTAAAGATAGCATTATGTTTGCCACTTTTTTATGTGTTATTGATTGCGGGGTGTAGCTCCGCACTGCCATCCGTTGCTGTGACCGGCACGACAACAATCCAGTCAAGTGTTACGAAAGGCAACCGGATAGGGAATCTGGCATTTGACTTTCAGCTCCAGAATCTCGATGGGCAGAATGTGTCCCTGAACGGACTGCGGGGCAACCCTGTGATGCTTAATTTCTGGGCAACATGGTGCGGTCCGTGTCGTGGTGAGATGCCGTTCCTGCAACAAATACACGAAACATGGAAGGATAAGGGGCTTGTCCTGCTGGAAATTGACATTCAAGAAAGTCCCGCTCTGGTAAAAAAATTTATGACCGATAATAATCTTTCGATACCGACTATTCTGGACGGCAATGGAAGCGTATCACAAGCGTACGGAATTACAGCCATCCCGACCACTATATTTATTGATAAAGAAGGCATAATACGGCAGATAGTGCGCGGTGCTTTCTCAAGTAAAGAATCAATAGAAAGCCAGCTAAGCAGAATTATCCCTTAAGATTTGCTTCCTCTTCCGGGAGGCAGGGATGCCTCTCCTTACCGTGTGACTATTTTAGTCCACAGCGTTTCTTATTGCCTGTTTTAGGGCTCTTATCCAGCCGACATCCACGGCTATCTGTGGGTGCAGGATCGTCTGTTTAATCGGTCTGATGAACTGGAATGAAGCTGACTTCTGTCTGGTTTGCCTGCCATCGAAATAAATCACCGTCAGGCAGAGATGCGGGAATGGGTTCCATTTGAAAGTGCCGATTCTTACGCTACCAATCGCATATAGCGGTATCTGAAAATTGTCTCTATTGAGTGTAAAAGCGTAATTCAAGACAGTCTCTATAGGTGCGTCAGCCAGCTTTTTGATATTGTCGTTTACTTCAGGACTGGATTGTATTTTGTGGAGAAAGATGAGACGGCGATTGGTTAATACGAGATTTCCCAATCGCATGGCCCGGGGATTCACTATCCATTGTGTCCACCGGCGATGCTCTTTAAGAATTCTTTCTGCTTCCGTGTTCTGTTTGCTCATTGAATCTATTCCTGCCCAAATTTATTCAGAAAATCACCGGCTATTTTTCGTGTGCGCGGACTGCGGCTGGTCTGTTCTTTTTTCACGAACTCCAGTATGCGTTTTTTATCCTTTTCAGTAGATTCCCCGAAATACCGATTAAAGGCTTCTATGGCATGACCTTTGATGAGGTCTATTTGTTTGCCCTGATGAAGCTTATCTATGTTCAGCAATTTATCCGTTATTTTAGATTGCAGTCCCGGCTTTGCTCCGGCGATTTTCCCGGCATTGCTTGCCACGTGTGCAGCGGTCATTGTCTTATCACCGCCCAATTCGCCGAAGTATTTGTCAAATAACGGCTCGAAACGATTTTCGGTATCGATTTTTGTCAGGTTGGCGATAATTTGAATAGCGATGTCTTTGAAATAGCTGTTGTCGCTTTCAAGCATTTTCTCAAAGAGATGCCATTGCGGATAAAGAGTTCCCTGATGGTTTTCACTGATAGGGAGGATGACTTTGAAGCTGTTATACCTTGTGGGGTCTTGAGAAGATTGGATTCCTGCCAGTAACTCGGAAAGGATGGCATTATCCGCCAATGCTTTTTCCACGGCTTTCTCTATACCAATCTGTTTATTAATCAAGTCCGATATTATACTCATCCTCTGAATCCTGAAGGG
>JAQTPO010000090.1 GCA_028712845.1 Dehalococcoidales bacterium
GCTTCTCGAAACGCTGGACAACCAGCCTGAGAAGCATCTGTTAGCTCATATGCAGTCTGAGTTCCCGGAACTCTGCCGGTTTACTAGTTGGAAATACCTGAAACTAAATGATATTAACTCGAAATTACTTGGCCGCTTATCATATCTTACAGAACACCCGGAGTTCGAGGGTAAATGTAAAGTCTGCGAAAACTGGAAATAGAATGAAGCAGAGGGTATATATAAGGTTTGCCGCTTCTTGATTCTGGCTTCACTGCTGAAAAATAACGGGAGGAGAACAATGTCTAAGAAAGCTTTGATTGTGTACGGGACTCGCTTTGGAGCAACCGCAAGTACCTCGGAGGAAATCGGTAATGCCCTTAGAAGCGAGGGTTTTGACGTTAAAATAGTCAATGCTAAAAAAGAACAAGTCTCTGACATCTCCGGGTACGACCTTATTATTGTCGGTAGTGGAATGATGATACATCGGTGGACTAAAGAACCGGAAAAGTTTTTAATGAAGTACCAGAAAGAACTTGCTAAAAAGAAAGTGGCACTCTTCGTCTCCTCTGGTGCTCAGGTATTAATTGAACACGATAAAAAATTTGAGGATTTCCAGTTCGGAGGCAAGACAACTACTATCACCGGAGACGAAGCGATTGGCATGACAAGAAAAAAATATCTCGAAGAAAAGGCTGCCAAGTACAGCCTCCAGCCTATTGCGATGGCAGTGTTCGGCGGCGTTTATGATTACCACCACATGCCATGGTGGTCAGGGAAAGCAATGGAAGCAGCTAAGCCCCAATTACACGCAGCCGGCATTAAGGAGAGCAAACCCGGATTTTATGACACTCGGGACTGGAACGCCATTCGAAGTTGGGCTAAAGAGCTGGCACAATCAGTTTAGATTTGTTGACCACGGGAAAGCTATCGAAAAATGATAGTCTCATAGAATTCAGGAAAGTTCCAGGTATAATACACCCTGGAGCCGAAGAGATTAAAATCTCTTCGGCTCCTAAAACACTCTTTATGTTAGCATCACAAGGCAATAAATTGTACTTAAATATTAATCCGGTCCCAGAGATTGGCGGACAGCTACCTTCGCTTTTGCCTTGTACACCTCAACTACTTCTTTTGGCACATCTTTAGCAGTGACGCGGGCGCCTTTCTCACGCAGGGTTTTTTGAAGCAACTTCACATCCAGTTTTTTGGGAGAAACATTGGTCTTAACCGCCAGAGCAGCCGCCGTTCCCGCCGCTTGCCCTGTAGAGAAACTGGGCGTGATTTGTCTGATAGCATTTTGCGTTATAAGGTCGGTCGAGATTATCATTCCAGCCGCGAGCAGGTTATCCGTATCCTTTGGCATCAAACAGCGGTACGGCACATCGAAAAGCTGGGCATTCTGGATATGTTCGTGCTGTCCGTCCGCCTGGAAATAATCGGGAGACATATTGATTACCGTGACGGCATCATCGAAAGTCTTGCCGGTCAAAATATCGTCATACTCAAGAACATAATCGCCGACTATCCGGTGGGTATCCCTGAACTGGAGATGAAATGGGGTCTGGTCGAGAAGTGCGTTTTCAAAGCCACCCACGGTCTCTTTCAGTAATCCGTAGAGAGCCCATGCCTGCTTTCTGAGGTCTATTTCAGCGGCGGTCATATCATCTATCATCCAGGGGTGATGCCCCATCGGTATGGGGGATTGTGGTCCCAGCAACCATATTTTGCCGGAGCCGGTATAACGGTGGAACTGTAAAGAGCCGCGTTTGCCCCAGAATTTCCCTTCTGCTTTTACTCTTTTGAGAAATTCTCTCCCTTCACCTTTGAATTGAGGTGACCAATCAGGATTATCCCGCCTGAATTGTTTCCATTTCTCTACATCCACATCTCTGATGTAAAAACCATAGCTGTAATCTTCATGCCGCCCTTTCTTCGGTCCGACTTGAATGCCATCGTCTGCGCAAGCAGCGCCGGATTTCCATGCGATATCGGCGGTTCCAGTCGTATCTATGAATACTTTCCCCAGAACTACCTGTCTGCCTTCCTTACTCTCGATGATAATACCCTTGATTGTATTGCCTTCTTTTATTGTGCCGACCCCGAAGGAATGGTAGAGCAGTTTTACTCCGGCTTCCAGCATCATTGTATCAAGTAGATATTTGTAGTATTCAATGTCGAACCAAATGAATGCCCAGGTATTCGGTTTCCGGCTCTGTGCATCCGTCTGGTCGTGCAGAACTGCGCCGCCTTTTCTGAGCCTGTTCAGGACATCATCGATGACGCCGCCCTGTATCGCCGAGTCAACAAAGGCAAAACTGGGATTGAAACACTGTGTCTGCATCCCTCCTAAGAACCCGTAACGTTCGATGAGAACAGTTCTGGCTCCGGTCCGCGCAGAGGCTAAAGCCGCGCTTACACCTCCCGGTCCGCCACCGATAACGACCACATCCGCCTCGGTGTGTACCGCAATCTCTTTTTGTGGTTCGATAATGGTTTTCATCTTACCTCCTTATTTGCCCCTTATTATATTTTATGAAATACGTATATTATTCCATAATCCCGCTGTTTATCAACCCGGCTATCTCTTCGTCAGACATTCCAAGAATATCTTTCAAAACATACCAGTTGTGTTCACCCAGCAATGGTGCAGAACGTAGTTGGCAGGGCACTTTTGAAAGGACAAAATGAGGCCTTTGCGCTCTATATTTCCCTACCACCGGATGGTCTAATTCCCAGTGAAAATTCCGGTCTTTTAAATGCGGGTCACGATCCATCACATCCTGCGTGTCTTCCAGAAGGCACGCCGCTACACCGCCGTCCTGAAGTAAGCTCATCACTTCTTCAGGCGCACGTGCCATTGTCCATACTTCTATCAGTCTGTCCAGTTCATCTTCATTCTGTTTTCTGGCGAGAAACGTATCGAACTTCCGGTCCTTTGTCCATAAGGGGTTACCTATAAGGGTACAGAATTTTGTCCATTCCTCGTCTTTATACACTGCGATGACACACCACCTGTCAGAACCATAGCACCGATAGGCTCCGTGAGGCGCTGCATTAGGAATACGATTTCCAACTTTTTTGGCAATTCGTTGATTTACATTAGCATCCAGGAGTATGGGCGCCATAAAATGCACAACATTTTCATACTGGGACATGTCAAGGTACATTCCTCTGCCAGTACGTCTTCGATATAGTATGGCAGCGAGGAGAATAAGGAGATTGAAATCAGAAGCAATGAAATCAGTATAAGTCCCTACCTCTACCGGGTCACGGTCCGGCCAACCGGTGATATAGTTAAAGCCGGACAAAGCAGATAGCTGCATCCCGAAGCCCGGGTGAGTAGCATGAGGCCCGGTTTGTCCCTGCATACAACTGCTGAGCATGATAATATCGGGTTTTACTTGCTTCAACACCTCATAGCCGAGACCCATCCTCTGTATTGCGCCCCCGGCGAAATTTTCTATCACGACATCAGCCCACGTTGCTAATTTTTTTGCCAGTGCTATTCCTTCCGGTTTTGTGAGATTAATACTCACACTGAGTTTGCTTGTATTTGCCCAAATAAAACGACCGGCACGGTTGTAGTCCACAATCTTATCCTTAAAAGGTTCCCCGCCCCGGAGTGGGTCGGGACTTGCATTACTTTCTAATTTAATGACCTGCGCCCCGTAATCAGCCAGCGTCTTGGTAGTCAATGGACCCGCCAGATTACGGCTGAAGTCAAGAATTTTTATCCCCTGAAATACATTTTTGTTCATATCTTTATTCCGATTTCCCTGCTGCTTGTGCTAGATGACACCAGCCTGTTTCAGCATAACAAGTTTTTCTTGCGGGATACCAAACTCCCCTTCATAAATTTCCAGATTATGTTCACCGATAAGCGGTGCGCTCCGGAATACCTCCGGAGTTGCTTCAGAGGCATGGACAAAAGAACCCGGATATCTGATGGTGGTACTCAACTCGGGATGATTTATATCGACCCAATATCCACGAGCGGCAAGCTGGGCATTAGATAGAATCTCATTTGCGTCGGATACGGGAAAGAGCATTGCATCGTTTTTTACTGCCCCTTCGAGGAGTTCTGCCCGGGTGTATTTCATAAAGAATTTAATTGTTGAATCTACTATATGGTCAATCACATCCGGAGGCGCTTGCACAAATGCCTCAAAAGAGCCCCAGTCGATGCTTTTCATAAAATCGTCAGCCATGCCTTCTTTATCCATCCAGTTTATCATCTTGGAACTCCAGCGATTTCCATTCAAGCCGCCCCAGAAAACCCAGATGACATGACCATCTTTACATGGCCACCGGTAAGGCAGTTTGCCCCATTTTTGCCCGCGCGGTAATAGTATCTTTGTCATATCCCAGCGTACTTCATTATTTTCTAAACACGGTGCGGTGCACTCCTGGATTGAAACATCGACATGTTGTCCTTCCCCGGTCAACTCCCGTCCCAGAAGCGCCATTAAAGCGCCACCGGCAGCTGCAAGTCCTGCCAGCAAATGAGGTTGCGAATAATGACTGATACGTACCGGGGGACTAGTTATTTCGCCTAACAACGACATAAAACCACTGGCAGCCCAGGAGATGATGTCGGGAGCATTGAAATCCCGGTAGGGACCGGTCTGTCCGAAGGGCGTGATGGATGCCATGATGATGCCGGGATTCACTTTCTCCAGTTCTTTGTAGCCGAGTCCTATCTTTTCCATATACCCGGGGGCAAAGGACTCTACTACGATATCGGCTGTCTTTGCCAGTCTCTTGAAAAGTTCTTGTCCGTCTGCAGTCTCGATATCGAGGGTTATCCCTCTCTTGTTCACATTATAAGCAAACCAGAATAGGCTCTTTTCAGGGTCCGGCTCATCATGATAAAAAGGACCGTTATTTCTCGCCGAATCTCCACCCGGTCTCTCGATTTTGATGACATCGGCGCCGAGATCGCCTAACAACTTGCCGCATAACAAGCCTTTCTCGTCAGTCATATCGAGCACACGATACGGGCTTAGCATAGACACATTTTCTGTTTGCAAAATCCTGCCTCCCTGAGATTCAAAGATGAGCGAGTTTATTCGATAGCTCCCTCTATCAACATTTGCGCAATTTCTTCATCTGACATACCGAGGACTTGCTTGAAAACATATTCGTTATGCTCACCGAGCAAGGGAGCTCGTTTCAGTGAAGTCGGCGACTTCGATAGAATAAAATGAGGTCTTATTGCCCGGTACTTTACTATTTCAGGATGTTCCAGTTCCGGGTATAACTTCCGATATTTAAGATGCGGGTCATTTTCCACAAGGTCTCTGGCTGTCAGAACAACACCCGCACCAACACCATCTGCTTGCATCATGGTCATTACATCTTCTGCTTTACGGGTAATAGTCCAGGACTCTACCAGTTTGTTCAACTCATCTTCATTTTCTTTCCTGGCGGTTAAAGTAGCGAATCTTGAGTCTTTTGTCCATGCAGGATTGCCGATAACCCTGCAAAAACCCTGCCATTCTTCGGCAGTGAAAACCGCGATGGCGCACCACCTATCATACCCGAGACAACAATAGGCTCCATGCGGAGCGGCATTTTCAACTTTATTACCTACCCGGTTAGCTACCCTGCCGTTAACTCCATAGTCCAATATCAGCGGAGCAATAAACTGCATAGCAGTTTCGTACTGCGAAAGGTCGAAATATTGTCCCTTTCCCGTCCTGCGCCTGTAATCGAGAGCAGATAAAAGCGCAATAAGACTCAGTTGAGGCGCAGTAAAATCCGTGTAGATTTCTAATTCCACCGGCGGTTTATCCGCCCAGCCCGTAATGGAATCAAACCCGGAAAGAGCCGTCAATTGCATCCCGTAACCCGGGTGGCCGGAATGTGGTCCGGTCTGTCCCTGCATGCAAGAGCTGAGCATGATAATATCCGGCTTAACTTTTCTTAATTCATTGTAGCCTAATCCCAGCCTCTCCATTACCCCACCCGCAAAATTTTCTGTGACTATATCGGCTTTTGCTACCAGCTTTTTGGCTAATTCGATTCCAGCCGGCTTTGTGATGTTTATTGTCACGCTCAGCTTATCTGTATTAGAAAAAACAAAGCGTCCGGCACGGTTGGGACCTTGAATATTTTCCTTGAATGGGTAGGTTGACCGAAAAAGCTCCGGTCTCGTTACGGTTTCCATCTTAATAACTTCAGCGCCATAAGCACCCATAATCCTGCCGGTTAGCGGAATTGCTAATGCCGAGCCGAATTCAATAACTCTTACACCTGCCAGAGGTTTTGTAGTTAGGATATCACTTGCCGTATCCTTACTGAATATTTCAGGAAAGTTAGCTTTTTGTTTATCAAACAGTGTTTTGCTTTGTGAAATTTCTAATTCATGGAGAACCTCTTCATTATGTTCGCCGATATGTGGCGCTTTTCTTGATACCATTGGTGGAGTTTCAGTAGCTTTTAAAAATGGTCCGGGATACATAATTGCATCGCTCAGTTCCTTGTGCTCCAGTTTTATCCAGCATTCTCTTGTTTTTAGCTGAATATCTTCGAGAATATCTTTAATATTATAAAGAGGAAATAACTGTAACCGGCGTTTTAACGCTCCTTCATAAAGTTCCGATTTTGTATGCGCAAGAAAGAATTTCTGAGTCGGCTCTGCTATCTTATCGATTACATCTTGAGAGGCATCATTGAAGTTATAGACAGGCCAATCAAATTTCTTGATATAATCGTTTGCCATTCCTTCGCTATCCATCCATGCGACCAATGGCTTCATCAGGCGGTCCGCAGTAGCTCCTCCCCAGAAAGCCCAGATAATATACCCATCTTTACACTCCCATTTAAACGGCAACCTCGGTCTGGGTGGAGCACCACCGTGCGGAAGCAAGACATTCAAAGTATCCCAATATACCACAGGATGCTCGACACAATACGCAACACATTCCTGAACGGAAATATCTACGTGCTGTCCGCCTCCCGTTTTCTGCCGTTGTGAGAGAGCAATCATCGCCGCGACTGCTGACGAAGAACCGGCAAGGAGATGCGCTTGAGAATGATGACTGACGTGTACTGGAGAACGGTCAGGATCTCCGAAGAGATACATGTAGCCACCCAATGCCCAGGAGACAATATCGGATGCTTTAAAATCTCGGTATGGCCCGGTCTGCCCGAAGGGCGTGATGGATGCCATGATGATGCCGGGATTCACTTTCTCCAGTTCTTCATAACCGAGTCCTATCTTTTCCATATACCCGGGGGCAAAGGACTCTACTACGATATCGGCTGTCTTTACCAGTCTCTTGAAAAGTTCCTGTCCGTCGGCGGTCTCGATATCGAGGGTTATCCCCCTTTTGTTCACATTATAAGCAAACCAGAATAGGCTCTTCTCAGGGTCCGGCTCATCATGATAAAAAGGACCGTTATTTCTCGCCGAATCTCCACCCGGTCTCTCGATTTTGATGACATCGGCGCCGAGGTCGCCTAACAACTTGCCGCATAACAAGCCTTTCTCGTCAGTCAAATCGAGCACACGATACGGGCTTAGCATACCGTTGGTTTTATCATCTCGATTCAAGGTTTAGCCTCCACGACATTGATTTAAACCGTCAGATAACCACACCCACTATGAGATTACGTTTCGTTTAAATGTTCTTGATGAGATTTGCCCTAAGCAATAATACGTTTCTCTCTGAATGCAGAAAGCTCTTCTAGTGTATAACCATATTCCAGAAGAACCTCGTTTGTGTGTTGTCCATGTTGCGGAGCCGGCATTCTTATTTTTTCCGGATATTTACTGAGTGTTACCGGATTCCCCACCATCTCCATACGTCCGTAAACAGGATGGTCATAAGGGATAAAGAAATTATTTGCCCTAGCTTGTGGGTCAGCAATGACCTCCGGCAGAGTCTGTACCGGAGCCCACGGCACTCCCTCTTTATCAAGGCGAACCTTCCACTCTGCCATAGTTTTACTTAAAAATGCCTCCACGATGATGTGGAATAATGGAATGCGATTTTGCATCAGTGCCTCGAGTGTAGA